>CAJVZR010000111.1 GCA_913019965.1 uncultured Oleispira sp. | reverse complement strand
CTATTGATGCCTGAAGCTGATCTTCAGCGTCTATGGATCTTACGCCGTCTACTTGCCGAAATGGAAGATGTTCCTGCTATTGAGTTCTTGCTGGATAAGCTGCGTCAAAGCGAATCGAATAATGAGTTCTTCGACTCGATGCGTGGTGGTAAAGCAGCTACTAAGAAGAAGTAGTCGCTTTACTCTCGCTAGTGAAACACTAAAAAGCCCGATTCGCTTATGCTAATCGGGCTTTTTAGTGTTTCACGTTTTTAAAGCATTATTGAATTAATAATCAGGCATAAAAAAACCGCTGATCTTTCGATAGCGGTTCCTTTAAAAGACAATGCCAGGGTGCTGAGACTGTCGTCTTTATGCTGAATTAAGCCGCTTCTGCCTCCATGGCGTCACGAACTTTCTTCATTGCATTCTTTTCTAGCTGACGAATACGTTCAGCTGATACGTCGTATTCTGCGGCTAGTTCATGCAGGGTGGCTTTGTCATCACTCAACCAACGCTGCTGTAAAATATCTCGACTACGCTCATCCAGATTCGCTAGTGCCGAATGTAGGCTAGTGCTAGCGGCTTGCTCATGACTGGTATTCTCAACCACCATAGCCGGATCAAAACGCTTGTCTTCTAAATAATGGGCTGGAGCTTGATACGCAGTTTCGTCGTCATCATCAGCGCCAGCATCGAAAGCGGCATCACGCGCTTGTAAGCGGCCTTCCATTTCAAATACGGTTTTTTGTTCTACACCCAAAGCTTCAGCAATATCGGATGCTTCAGTCTGAGATAACCAACCTAGCTTTTTCTTAGAGCTACGTAGGTTAAAGAACATTTTACGTTGCGCCTTAGTGGTCGCAACTTTCACGATGCGCCAGTTGCGCAAGATGAATTCGTGCATTTCGGCTTTGATCCAATGCACAGCAAAGGAGACCAAACGTACACCCACAGTAGGATCGAAGCGCTTAACCGCTTTCATTAAGCCTACATTACCTTCTTGAATCAGATCACCTTGGTTCAAACCATAACCCGAGTAGCTTTTTGCAATGTGTGCAACAAAGCGCAGATGCGACATAATTAAACGGCGCGCAGCCTCTAGATCTTCTTCATAATGAAGACGACCGGTTAACTCTCGCTCTTCTGCGATACTTAGCACAGGTACAGAGTTAACCCGAGCCAAATAGGCTTCTAGGTTAGCACCAGGGCTTAGAGCATCAATAGATTGCAAGGCAGTGTTCATCAACTTTTCCTATTCAATTAACAAAGGACACATGGAGTGTAGCACTCGTCTTTATTGAGCACCATGGTGATATTAAGTTCATTTATGGAACAGTCCTTTTACTTTTCTTTGCATTAACCCAAATTGGATTGACCTTCTTTACTTAAGGCTCAATCGCTACTAAATGACGCTGCACAGACCACCAAGAACCCAGCAGGCCTAGTATCGCTGCACTCAATATTAGCCAACAAGTAGGGGTAAAGGGAAGGGGCTGTAGATTAAAGTCAGCCCCATATAATGCAGCAATATCTGCGACAGGACCTTGTAAGAGAATCCAACACAAACCGAGCATCAACCAAGCGAGAATTCCACCAATAGCGCCATACCAAAGACCGGAGTATAAAAAGGGACGTCGAACATAGGCATTGGTGCCCCCGACTAGCTTAATCACTCTAATTTCATCGGTGCGCGCAGCAATGGCTAGTCGTATCGTATTCCCGACCACCAGCACAATCGCTAGAGCGAGTAGAGCTCCCACCACTGCCACTAGGCGTTGTGCCAAGGCTAGCAACGCTAATAAACGCTCAACCCAAGCCATATCAACTTGCACACTATCCACATTCTCTAAAGATTTAATTTGAGCGACCAAAACATTTAGCTCGCCTTTATTAATACCTAAAGGCGGCTCCACCAACAAAACCGCCGGTAAAGGGTTTTCATCTAAAAAGCTTAAGGCGTCGGCAATTCCACCGTATTGCTTAAATTCTTCCAAGGCTTGTTCTGGTGAGATGTATACAACTTTATTGACCTGATCGAGAGAACTGACTTTCAGTCGTAAGGCGCTACTATCAGATTCACGGATGTCCGTGGATAAAAAGACCGTCATCTGACCCGATGCTTCAAAGTGACCACTAAGCTGTTGCAGATTATTCACAGCCATATAAAGAGCACCGGGAAGCGTTAAAGCAATAGCAATCACGAGCCAGGTTAATAAGCTGGAAAGTGGTGTAGACAATAGCTTTGCTAATGATTCCACCGCGACCATTTGATGATTACGGAAGTAGGCACTGAATTTCTCTCCAGTACCTAGAGTTGCTGCGGAGGCTCCTTGCTGATTTAAAGATTTCTCAGACATACTGACCTCCCTGATGAATGTCGCCATGCTGACCCGCAATCATTTGGCCATCTTGCAAGATCAGTCGGCGCTTATTCATGCGCTCGACTAATGCAATGTCGTGGGTCGCAATCAGCACAGTCACACCCACCTGTTGAAACTGACAAAACAGATTCATGATTTCCGCGGAGAGTTCAGGGTCTAGGTTACCAGTAGGCTCATCGGCAATCAGTAGCGCAGGCTTGTTCACGACTGCACGGGCAATACCGATACGTTGCTGTTCACCACCCGAGAGTTGAATAGGGTTGAGCTTTTCCTTGCCTAGTAAGCCGACTTTGTCGAGCGCAGCACGCACGCGTCGACCCGTTTCTTTTAATGAAGTGCCAGCGATTAATAATGGCAACGCGACATTTTCGAACACGCTGCGATCAAACAGCAATTGGTGATTTTGGAAAACAACACCCACCTTGCGCCGGTGGTAAGGCACAAGCCCTTCACGTAAACGAGATAAGTTGCTGCCATCAACGATGACTTCACCGCGAGTAGGAACTTCCATCCGCATCATGAGCTTCAACAAGGTACTTTTGCCCGCACCGGAATGGCCGGTAAGGAAAGCCATTTCACCGTGGTCTAGCTCAAAGCTAACCCCACTCAGTGCTTCATTCCCTGACGGGTAGCGCTTGCTGACACGATCAAAACGAACCATTGGCAAAATATGCTCTCCTTGCTAAATACGAGTTTCGCCTGCGCTATTTATTGCTATAAGCTTTCTTTGTCAAAAAGCGCACGAGTGAAGTCATTAGCGTCAAATGGGCGCAAATCATTAATGCCTTCACCAATACCGATAAAACGAACAGGTAAACCAAGCTGCTTAGCAAGAGCGAAGATCACTCCACCCTTTGCAGTCCCATCGAGTTTGGTCAGGGTTAAGCCCGTCACGCCAACTGATTTCTGGAATTGAGTCGCTTGATTCAGAGCATTCTGCCCAGTCCCTGCATCCAAAACCAGCATCACTTCGTGAGGCGCTTCCGGATCAATTTTTTTCATCACACGAACGACTTTTTCTAGCTCGCCCATCAGGTTGTCTTTAGTATGTAAACGACCCGCGGTATCAGCAATTAGAATATCCACACCACGAGCAGTAGCGGCTTCTACGGCATCGTATAATACCGAAGCACTATCAGCGCCGGTATGCTGAGCAACAACAGGCACGTCATTTCGTTCGCCCCATACTTGAAGCTGCTCAACCGCCGCCGCACGGAAAGTATCACCTGCCGCAAGCATGACCGTTTTACCCTTGGCTTGGAATTGCTTAGCCAGCTTACCAATGGTTGTGGTTTTACCTACACCGTTGATACCTACCATTAGAATGACATAAGGCTTTTTACTTGAGTCGACGATTAAAGGCTGCTGACAAACAGACAGCATGCCTTGTAATTCTTCAATCAAAGCTTCAAATAGCGCATCGGAATCGGTTAGTTCTTTACGACCTACACGCTCTGTCAGTTTGGCCATGATTTCACGCGTGGCTTCAACACCGACATCCGCCATTACTAGCTGGGTCTCTAAGTCTTCAAGCAGATCGTCATCAATCTCTTTTTTACCTAATAGCAGGTTGGCAACGCCATCACTGAAACCAGAGCGGGTTTTGCTTAAGCCCGTGGCTAAACGCGAGAAGAAACCTTTCTTCTTCTCAGTTTTCGTTTCGTCATTTTGATCAGCCATATCTTGGAAAAAGACAGTTTCTTCGCTGGCTGGAATTCCTGCTTTTTTCATTTCTGCAGGACTTTCGTTACTATCAGTTTCTTTGACAGCAGTTTCTTTGACAGCAGTTGCTTCAACGGTTGTTGATTCTAGCGCTGGCTCTGATGCTGGCTGAATCGATTCAATAGCAGCTTCGGCAGTATTTTGTTGTGCGGCTTCTTGCTCACGGTTTTCTTCCGTTGGTAGAACCTGCTCATCGATTTGCTCATTCGCTTTAACGTCAGTTTCAGCTTGTTTTTTCTTACGTTTAAAAATATCAAACATGGAGTTTTCTCAAACATCAGCCGTATTATTTCGCCTCGCCTTTAATAAAAGGTTATAGCCAAAATAACGCAACCATCTTCTATATGAATTATTTGGGGTCTATCCTATCATCTATCTACTGTTGTGAATAATACAAGGACGCAGAATGAAGCTGAGATTCAGCCGTTCCTCCCTCAATCTGATCATTTTTAGCTGCATCATCCTCATTGGCTGGGCAAGCATTGATAAAAATAGCAAATTAGAAGCCCTCAATGAGGATACCAGTTCAGTTAATCATCTTATCGAACTCACTCAATTAGAGCCGCTAAATCAGCAGTCTTGGACGAGCCAAGAAGGCATCCAAGTTATTTGGCAAAGCCGATTAGATACCGACTTTTTAATTCGCGTTCGCGGTAACCGCCCTATGATTACTGAGACGGTTAATAATCCTAATATCAGCTGGCTAGCGGATTATTGGCAATGGGACCTCAGCATAGGAACGGATTTTGAGTCAGGCTTGAATAAGTTCAGCCAGCAATTGCAAGACTTCCCTAACGAGTTAAAAGGGCAAGCTGGCAGTATTATTTTACAAGGCCCTTGGAGCCCTGAAATTGCGCGCTTAAGCAGTGCCCGCATCATTAAAGATTTGCAACTACGAGGACAGCCGCTAGTTCGGGGGGAGTCAGCGCCCAATATAAATTCAAACCCCAGCTCCCGTCATTTCCATTGTCCATGGCAGCCGGTAAGTGCTCAGTTTTGGCTGCAAGATCAGCTTACAACGAATAATCTAAGACGCCCTAATATCATCGACCAATCTTGGCAGATCCAGCAGCTCCCCAAATTCAATACCATTTCAGCAGCATCTTTAAATAGTTGGAAACAGGTATTCATTCAGCAGTGGTCAGTGAGCTGGCAAAATCCACAAAAGCAGTTCGACATGCTAAGCGACCTCGCATACTATCGCCTACCCGCGAATTACCTACTGCAAGGTTATTGGCAGATCAATGAGTTAACCCCCTCTGTGCTAGAAGATTACCTAGCCCAGTGCCGTAAAGATGTTAGGTAACCCAATGCCGAGAAAGAAAGGCTTTGTTGCGATGAGCAACGATAAAAGCAAAAGTAAAGAAAACCAACGCAAAGGCCCACGAGAGCTGCGTGTTATTGGCGGCGACTGGCGTTCACGTCGTATACGTTTTGCCGATGCTCCTGGGTTACGCCCTACCATGGACCGAGTCCGAGAAACGGTTTTTAACTGGTTGCAGTGGGATGTCGAAGGTAAGCTGATCTTAGATTGCTTTGCCGGCAGTGGTGCCTTAGGTTACGAAGCGTTAAGCCGCGGCGCTAAAGAAGTCTCCTTTATTGAACTCAATGCCAAAGCTGCCAGCTGTATTCGTGAATCTTTACAATCTTTAAACGCAAGCAATGCGCAAGTATGGCAAGCCGACGCTATTGTTTGGCTGAGTCAGCAAGAAAGCTTAGAGCAGTTTGATGTGATCTTTCTCGATCCGCCTTTCGGACAAGAGTTGCTAGCACCAGCCGTTGATCAGATCGCTGAAAAAGTAAAACCGGGTTGCTTAGTTTACGTAGAAGTAGAAGCCAAAGCGGATCTATCTTGCATTCCAGCCAACTGGTTAGAGAGTAAGCGTAAAGACGGCAAAGAGTTTAGCTTTATGCTATTTGAGGTGGAATAAACCACCTCAACTCCAGCTAGAGCCAATCTGGCTTAGGAATAAAGGCTTCTTGCATCGCTTGTACTTGTTCACGATATTCATCACTCAAATACGGGCGTTCAAGCTGAAAGATTTGATATATCCCCCCTTTCAGCATATCCAGCGTAATGTTTTCATCGGCATCCGACAATAAATTGCATTGTAAAAATGAAAACCAGCTAGTGACCACAATCCAGGTATTCAAGGCCAAGCCTTCTAGATCTCCCTGCTCAATATTGATGATATTGGCATCACTCAAGCCTTGATAGATGGCTTCTGTTTTCTTCTGACAACGACGGAAAAAGTCACGATACCGAGCATGTAAGCGTTCTTCCGCTAATACTAGGTGCTCCATATCCCTGTGGATAAAGCGGTATTCCCACAAGCCTTGAAAGACTTTTTGCAAATAATTGAGCTTATCTTCGACGGTCAGCTTTCGGCCCACTGGCACATTCAAATAACCATCCACGGTTTCTTCATAATTGAGGAACAGTTCATAGATGATTTCTTGTTTGTTTTTAAAGTGATAATACAAGTTACCCGGTGACATGTTTAAGTGTGCGGCAATATGATTGGTTGTCACTTTGCGCTCGCCTTGTTGGTTAAACAGCTCTAAGGCAGCGGCTAATATACGGTCACGGGTCTTCATACAATTATTACATTTCCTGTTTAATCGACAGTCATTCATCGATAGCTTTTGATGAAGATCAAAGGCGGCTGCATTGTAAACGTTAGTGCCAATAATCGCATCACCTATTGACAGTTTAGAGTAATAACTCTAATAATAGCCATAGAATAAATATTAACCACTCTTTTTGGAGTTTCACTATGGTTGCCAATACCGCAGAAGTATCCCCACTTACTACTGAACAGGATGCTGAAATCGTACGGTTAAAAGAATTGTTTGGTCGCCAGAAGAGCGCCTATAACAATGCACTGATGCCAAGTGCTGAACAACGTATTGGCCACCTGAAAGCCTTAAAGGACGTCACACTTAAGTTCCAAGATCAGCTTGCCGCGGCGGTCAATGAAGATTTTAGTTGTCGCTCTAAAGATGAAACCTTAATCGCTGAGATCCTTACCAGCATTGAAGGCATCAACATGGCAATCAAGAAAACCCGTAAGTGGATGAAGCCCAGTAAACGTGGGGTTGGCATGTTATTCGCGCCAGCCAAGAACGAAGTACGCTATCAGCCACTAGGGGTTGTCGGCATTATCGTGCCATGGAACTACCCCATTTTCTTAGCCTTAGGACCCTTAGTAGCGGCTTTAGCCGCGGGTAACCGTGCGATGATCAAGATGTCGGAGTTCACCCCGAATCTTAACAAAGTCTTCAAAGCGATGATTGCCGATGCCTTTGACGAAAACCGAGTCTGCGTTATTGAAGGTGAAGCGGATGCCGCAATTGCATTTACCGAACAGCCTTTCGATCACATTTTATTTACTGGCTCGACCGCTGTGGGTCGTTTTGTTATGGCCGCAGCCGCTAAAAACTTAACCCCAGTAACGTTAGAGCTCGGCGGTAAATCCCCCGTCATCGTTTCTGACCATATACCGATGAAAGATGCCGCTGAACGTATTTGTTTCGGTAAATCAATGAATGCCGGTCAAACCTGTGTCGCGCCAGATTACATTTTGGTACCGAAAGCGAAAGAAAAAGAATTCATTAAGGCCTACATCGATGCGTTCACTAAGATGTACCCAACGCTAAAAGATAATAACGATTACAGTGCCATCATTAACGACCGTCAATATCAGCGCCTAACGAACTGGTTACAAGATGCTGAGGATAAAGGCGCGCGCTTAACCAAGATCAACCCCGCCAATGAAGACCTGTCTTCTGGCCGTAAACTAGCCCCTGTTCTGGTTCAAGGTCTTCGCGATAATATGACCATTGCAGAAGAAGAGCTGTTTGGCCCTATTCTGCCGATCATTACTTACGAATCCATTGATGAAGCCATTGCTCATATCAACGATCGCCCTCGCCCACTCGCTTTGTATTATTTTGGCTATGAAAAAACCGAACAAGATTATGTTTTGGATCATACTCATTCTGGTGGTGTCAGCGTAAACGATACTCTGATGCATTTAGCTCAAGAAGATATGCCATTTGGTGGTGTCGGTGATTCAGGCATGGGCCACTATCATGGCCAAGAAGGCTTTATCACTTTCTCAAAAGCGAAAGCGGTACACCGTAAAGGTCGTTTTTCGACTGGTAACCTAGCTTATCCTCCTTATGACAACTCGATTCGTAAATTGATCTATAAGTTCTTTATTCGTTAATCGATACTTCATTGCTATATAGCCCATCAAAACGATGGGCTTTTGCGTAAAAAAACATTATAAAAAATAAAATAATTCTATTAAATCAACCTTGATTTCGAGAACGATAATGAAAACGCCAATCGATCAGGCACTACCCACTACCCGCCGTGGATTTTTACAGCTGGGGCTCATGGGCAGCGCGACATTAGCTTTAGGTAGTACTATTGCAACATTGACAGGGTGCTCAGCCCCTTTAGAAGTAAATTCAGAATATAAATTCCTACAGCCCAATGACCGTGAGTTTTTTGCCGCGCTAATTCCTGTGGTATTAAATAACAGCTTTCCCGGCGAGTTGAGTCATGATGCTGCCATGAAGCGCACATTATTAGCCCTAGACGATTTAATCTATACCCTGCAATACCATAATCGAATTCAAATGCGTCAGTTATTCGATGCACTTTCCATGGCCCCGATTCGTGTAGCCGCAGGCGCTGCTTGGGCAGACTGGAAAGATATGAGCCCAGAGCAGATCAATGACTTTTTGATCGGTTGGCGCGATAGCATGATTCAACCTAAACGTATGGGGTATGTCTCCCTGAGCAAGTTGATTGGCATTAGCTGGTACGCTCAACCCGAGTCTTATGCATCCACAGGTTACCCTGGACCACCAACAAAAATTCCAACCCCCGTCACTCCTAAAATTAACTCAACATCTGCGGAGAATAGCTAATGGCTAAGAAAGTATTTGAAGAAATCCGCGGGATCACAGATCCAATCTTAGAAGGCATCAGCAATGGCTGGGCTACATTGAATGCCGGTGATTATAAAGAACCTGCGACTTTAGAAGCTGACGTTGCCATTATTGGTACGGGCGCTGGCGGTGGGACCACCGCTGAGATTCTAGCAAAAGCCGGGTTGAAGGTTTTATTAATTGAAGAGGGGCCATTAAAAAGTACTAACGACTTTAAGATGGACGAACGCCAAGCCTACAAAGATTTGTACCAAGAAAATGCGGGGCGAATGAATAAAGACGGCAGCATGTCGATTTTACAAGGTCGCTGTGTTGGCGGTACGACCGTGATTAACTGGACCTCTAGTTTCCGTACACCTGAGCAAACTTTGCAATACTGGGGTGAGCAGTTCGATACCCAAGGGGTTTCGAAAGAAGAAATGGCGCCTTGGTTCGATAAGATGGAAAAACGTTTAAACATTGCGCCTTGGGCATTTCCGGCTAATGAGAATAATGCCGTATTAAGCCGTGGCGCTGATGCGTTAGATATCCCTTGGAAAGTAATTCCACGTAATGTGGCGGGTTGCTGGAACTTAGGTTATTGCGGCACGGGTTGCCCGACGAATGCGAAACAATCCATGCTAGTCACCACTATTCCAAGTGCTATGGACGAAGGTAGTCAGCTTTTATACAGCGCCCGCGCCGAACGCTTGATTATGGAAAATGATAAAGTCACCGGCATTGAGGTAACTGCGTTAGATAAAGGCTACCGCCCTACCGGTGTGAAGCTAACGGTTAAAGCCGATACGGTTGTTCTAGCCGCGGGCGGCATTAATGGCCCAGCGATGATGCTGCGTTCAAAAGCCCCCGATCCAAGAGGCCTTGTCGGTAAGCGCACCTT
>CAJVZR010000110.1 GCA_913019965.1 uncultured Oleispira sp. | reverse complement strand
ACCAAGATGGGTGGTAACTCGCTTACCAGGAATAGTTTCAATGTTAGTCACTAGCATATTGTATCCTTAGGATATGAATTATATTTACGCCCGTCATACCAAGGATTATTCATACTTCTCGGCTTGACTAATAATTTCTCCGCGAACCAAAACAGGCCCAGCATCCGCGACTTTATGGCGATATTGGTAAGGTCATTTTTGAAACGAAGGCATAGCGAGTGAAAATAGGCGCCTAGAGCTCCTTGGCAAAAATAATCCGTCGTCCTAGATCATAAACGCAGCGCCAAAAAAATCAACGGCTTTCGAGGGGTGTTCAGAATTTAGTTGGCTTGCACAGTTGAATTCGGAGGTGATGTGCTAGCTAAGCTGAAAAAGCGCAGTTTAGAATTTGTTTTTCCAATTACTCCGTCGGTCGCCGTCGGCCTCCTATGATAATCGCATCACTACCCTTTAACTGAGTATAAAACCTCAAGTAGAAAACCCCTCCTTTGTTATTGGGAGTGTCCGTACACGATGCGCTGAAGCGGCATAAATAGCATTGCACACTGCCGGTGCCAGCGGCGGCAAAGCTGGCTCACCTGCGCCCGTAGGAGGGCTATCACCTTGAATAAAATGGACATCTACATTTGGCGCCTCAGACATTCGCAAGAGTGGATAGGTATCAAAGTTTGATTGTTGTATCCGCCCTTCTTCCATCGTTATCTCAAGACCTAACATTGTACTTAGGCCATCGATGATAGAGCCCTGACACTGATTTTCAGCACCGCTTAAATTAATAACTCGGCCGATATCAGCTGCAACAGTTACATTGTGAACGGTAACTCTCTTTGAAGCACTCACACTCACCTCAGCAACTTCCGCAAAATAGCCCGCATGACTAAAGTGAAAGGCAAGCCCAAGACCCCTTCCAGTAGGTCGCTGTTTCGCCCAACCCGCCTTTTCAGCCGCCAGCTTGATAACATTAGCGGCTCTGCCCGTATGCAATCCATACTGGTTTTTTGGCGGAAACCATTCTGGTTTACCCATAAGCTCAAGCAAGAATTCGAGATGGTCCGTTCCCGCCGCCACGGCTAGTTCATGGAGGAAGCTTTGAACGGCCCATGCTGTAGTATTTGATTCTGGAGCGCGCATCAAGCCGCATGTTGTCTTCAAGGGTAACAGTGATTGGCTCAGTCGGAAATTATTAATAAGTTGTGCAGGAAAGACACGGGATGGCTGGCGTGGCGCTCCAGCAATAACTGGTTTTTCCCCGTTGTGACTGAAGGTGATGAGGTGATCCTCCAAGAAACCAATCTTCCCATCTGCTTCAATACCTCCTTTGAAGGAATGAAAACCACCGCTACGGTAGAAATCGTGCGCCATATCATCTTCACGGGTCCACTGAAGTTTGACCGGTGCATTGATACGCTTGGATATTGCAACCGCTTCGCATGCAGGGTCATTAACCAATCGCCGACCAAATCCACCTCCCGCTCGCTCCTGGTGTATTGTTACCTTGTCGTCTCCTATACCTAGTAGATTGGCCACACTGGTGAGAGCTCTACCCGGTGACTGTGTTGGCGCCCACACCTCAACTGAGCCTTTCTGATACCATGCTGTGCAGTTTTGGGGCTCAAGGGTAGCGTGGGCAGCGAAATGGAAACTGTATAAGGCATCAAGGGATTTTTCCCCTTTTTGCATTGCGATATCGACACTGCCTTTTTCATGAAGTATTTTTTCGGCAGGGTTTTTTTTCAAAACCAGAGCCTGCTTTACTAAACTACTCCAGCTATCCTTTGAAGCACTGCTTTCGTCCCATATTACCTTCAGTTGTCTTTTTGCCTGCAATGCCGCCCAAGTGCTCGTTGCAACGATCGCAACACCAGGCTTTAATTCCATCACATTGCCGTTTCCCTCTAGTATAAAAACATGCTTCACACCGGAGAGTTTACGGATTTCGTCCAAATTGGCACTGTCAACGGTGCCTCCTACAGCGGGGCACTTCTCATATACGGCATAGAGCATTCCCGGTAGAACCTTATCAATACCAAACATTGGCTGGCCGGTAACCAAGGCATGATTATCAACACCGGTAATCCGTTTACCGAGTATTTTATAATCGCGGCTATCCTTTAGCTTTAAAATATTTTCCGGTGGAATAGGCAAGGTGGCAGCTTTGCTCGCAAGCTTGCCATAAGATATTTTTCGATGGGTTCTGACATGCAAGACATGACTTTCTACAGTAGTACATTCATTCGCGGGCACACACCACCCAATAGCAGCAGCCTCTATCAGCATATGACGGGCCGCTGCTCCTGCCTTTCTCATGATGTCCCAGTTGCTGGCAATAGATCTGGAACCACCTGCATTTTGCCGACCAAATAGTTTTTCATTTATGGGAGACTGCTCAACGATTACATCGCTCCAATCTGCATCAAGTTCTTCGGCAATAATCATTGGCATGGACGTTTTAATACCTTGGCCAACTTCTGGATTTTTTGAAAAAATGAAAATTGAACCTTCAGGTGAAATTCGAATATAGGTATTAAATTTTGGACGATCCGCCGAAGAGGTCGCATTAGCTTTTTCCATCAGACTGAATGCCAAGACAAAACCTGCACCAAGCACACCTGATACTTTAAGAAAGGATCGACGGTCCATTTTTATATCACTAGGTAATGACATGTCACCGTTGGGATCAATTTCGTCGAAAAGCCCATCTAGAGAATCGAATGAAGATACTGGACCTGATGATAACTTACTCACGACTTGCCTACCCGCCCTGACAGGCTATCGGCTGCTAGGTGTATGGCGGATTTTATTCGCTTGTAAGTACCACAGCGGCAATAATTCCCTTGCATCGCATCATCAATATCAGAATCACTGGGATTGGGGCTTGCATCAAGCAAGGCAGCAGCTGACATGAGTTGGCCGGCCTGACAATAGCCACATTGGGCCACATCAGACTCAATCCATGCTTGTTGCAGGGCATGCAGTGTCCCGTCTTTACTGGCTAAGCCTTCGATTGTACGGATTTCTTTGCCATCGACTGCTGAGATAGGAAAAGAGCATGAACGGATTGGTATACCGTCAACATGAATAGTACAAGCACCACACGAACCAATACCGCATCCGTATTTTGTGCCAAGCAAACCCAAGGCATCTCGTAAAATCCATAGGAGGGGTGTTGAGTCTTCAACACCCTCTACCACATGAGGTTTTCCATTAATGTTTAGATGATGATCAGTCATTGCTACTCTTTCACATATGTCTCGGTTAATCGTCTTTGATTGTCTCCATGATATCCGAAAAACCTCGTACCCGATTGTAAAACTTTTGTAAAAATTCTAACGAATGACAAGCCCTAGCTTGCTAGATATTTGATAGCTTCCTAAAATACCATATTTCGAACTCCACCGGCGGCAGGCCATCACTAGTACTGTGAGGGGAGTTCTCGATTCATGAGTTCTAGAACATTGAATGAATTCAGTACTACATATTCGCAATTACAGACTAACATTAAAAATTCTGTCGATAGTCGTTTTGCGCTATTGAGGGCATTAGTGATTGATATATCAATTCAACAAAGGCCAGAACATCTGCTGGACATATGTGGCTTTATTCGCGCCTGACGGCCGTAGAAAAACAGCTTAGCTTGACGCTTTTAGTTGGTTCTCATTGCTAAAGGATGATCAGAGTTTAACTGTAGTAAATCCCACAAATTGCCATACAAATCCTCAAAAACAGCCACCACCCCGTAATCTTGTTCTTTAGGCTCTCTAATGAACTTGATATCCACAGACTTCATGTATTCATAATCACGCCAAAAATCATCAGTATTCAGAAACAGAAATACTCGACCACCCGCTTGGTTACCTACAAAATCATACTGCTCTGGCTTTGAAGCCTTCGCCAACAATAAAGTCACACCACTGGAATTAGGAGGCGCTACCACCACCCAGCGTTTATCTTGCTCCGGCTGGTAAGTATCTTCGATTAATTCAAATTTCAGTTTGTTAACATAGAAATCAATGGCTTCGTCATAATCTTTAACGACTAATGCAATATGAACGATATTTTGTCTCACTTTAAAACCCCATTTCTTTTTTCAGGCGCTAACTATGTGTCAGACTATTTAAATATTAGACAAAGCTAAACGCTAGCCCAGCCATCTGGAAGCACTATTAACACTCTTAGTGTAATGGAAACTTAGACAATCTCCGTCTGGAATTTACTCATGAATTCTCACTGGGTTCTAATATATATGAAAACGCTATCCCTTTGTATCTATCCTAGCCATGCAGCCATTAGAACCCCAAAAAACTTCGTGCGAGCATGATTACTACGTCAGCTGTCCTAGCCACCAACCACGATAAAGGGACTACAGATGCATAGGTAAGACGGGTAGACGCCTAGAGACTTAATAGCAGTTTTTAAACGATTAATTGCAATGATCTTTTAGACTACTAAATAAAGCAGCCTGAATGCTCTACATTTTAACTTCGAGAAATCCGACGGGGAGGAATGGCATGGCAGAAATAAGCAACCACAACAACTCCCAGGTCACCCCTGAGAGAATATTTTAACTGCTGGAGTTGGAACGGAAGTCAGGCAAGCTCATCAAAGAAATCCGGACAGATAAGCGCTACCTTTACAGTAGCTCAAAACAAGACAAGGCAGAGATTGACCAGCGGCATCTAGACGGTACTGTAACGACCGGTACATATGGCAGAGGGCAGTTTATTCCGGACAAGTTATTTTGAATACCTCACAGAAAGAGATTTTTAGTACAGTGGCTCGTGAGCACAACAGAATTTATAATGAACTAACCTACCTCTATAGCGACGTTCCTGAACTAGCAGTGAATTGGCTGACTACGCGGATCAGGGCGTTGAATTTTCAAAGACCTATCTCGATTATCCATACTCACGAAGATGAGGTTCTCGCTACGATCCTAAAAATAAAAGCGGGTGAATTTACTTAGTATAATTGTACGATAAACCAACGGGCAGTCTATTCCGTGCTCCTGATGATAGATGAGAGTCAAGCTACCCCTCTTAATTCCGACCCTAACATAACTACTTGCGACTCCTGACCATCAATCGATATCTCCAGAATCGTCCACTAACGAAGGCTAAACGCCCTCCCCACTGGATTGCCCCTAGCAGGATAAATTCGTCACTTTTGACCCAAAGCGGTCTTTGTTCTCATTAAGGCCTAACTCCTCAATGTTGGTCATTTACAAGCAAAAGCGCTGAAAAAAAGGTTGTTCAGCGCTTTTGCTTGTCTTGCACATTTGTATTAGTTGGCGGCCGCCTCAGCAGCTATGCGGCATTGCCGTACTCCGGACGGATAGGGTAAAGTGGCCACGAATAAGGCGTTTTTTCGCCTGTACTAGTTTGCTTTCCATCAAATATTTTAGGGTTAACTATATGAAACCTCGTCAATTACCATTCATTCTAGCGCTTTGGCTTATCTCTTTTTTCGTCCTGGCTAGTGAGCCGATTGTCATTGGCCAAACCCTCACTATCGATTCAAAGGTCTTAATGAAACAAGCTAGCATTAATATCCGTCTACCGGTTAGCTATCAGGCATTAAAGCACAAACGATACCCAGTATATTTTAAACTCGGTACTGATGAAGATTTTGCCGGTACCGCCGGTACTTTGCACGAGCTAAGCCATAATCAAGAAGACCCAATGCCCGAAACCATTTTCGTTTCCCTGACCACCGAAACTGCAGTAAGCATTATCAATCGTGGCGTCAAAAGCGAAGATTTTATAAACTTCTTGGAAACCGATGTTATTCCTTATGTAGACAAACATTATCGTACCCAACCTTTTAGAATATTAGCGTCTGGGGAACGATTCGGCATGGCGCCGTTATATGGGCTTATACACAAACCCAAATTATTTCAAGCTTATATTGCCATGAGTCCCTGGATAACAGATTCATCCGGCCTGGTAAGCGAATTTGAAACCTTCTTAAAGAGTAATAATGAGATCTCAGCCTTTTTATGGTTAAGTGTCAGTGGCGAGTCTAGGGAAGACAAAAATTACCAGAAAGTGATCTCCCTTTTGCAACAATATGCCCCGAAGAATCTGGAATGGAAAAGTGCGCAGTTCAACCGATATGTCAGCCCACTGTCAAGCGCATTAGTGTCCTTATATGCTGATCGGTACCTAGCGGCGGACTCGCCAATAATTGGCGCAGGAGTCCAACCAATCAAAAGCTATTATCAGCAACTATCGGATAACAAGTACGGTTATGCAATTTCCTCAGAAAATGCGATACGTGATCTTGGCATTTCAATGTTCAACAAAGAAAAAGTCAAAAAAGCTATAGAGATCCTTCAAATCAATATAAAAGACTATCCAGATTCACCACATGTTTATGCCGTCATGGCCAGTGTTTTAACAGAAGACGGAGACCTGAAGGGCGCATTAGCAATGCAAAAAATCGCCTCTGAACTGGCGACTCAACAGAATAATGCATACGACAGCTATTACAAGCAACTGTATACTGAAATAGAAAGTCAATTATTGGCCAAATGATAATAAGTTGACTGCTAGCACTTTGCAGAGGTTATACAATAAAAAGGCGAACCATTTCTCGTTCGTTTTTTTATTTGAAGTTGGAATTTTTTAACTAATAGGTCTTTATAAATATCCACCGACGCGACCGTCTCAACTGCTATACAGCATTGCCGTACTCCGGCCGGATAGGGTAGAGTGGTCACGAATAAACCGATCGATGAAGTTTGGGTTGTCAGTCCGTACCTGACCCAAAGTGGTCCTTCGAAAAATTCATTCAGCACCCGGTGGTATCGATATTCATACGGCAGCTATAGCCCAAGTATGGACGTTCACGCTTCCTGGAATTGATTTTCTGTTAGTTGGTTTCGTACCAATAAGAGACTAAATCGAGCCTGAAATAGATGCCAAAGCAAACTTTAAGGCGATGCTAGCCCGATTTTTTTTACTGAAGGAAAAAGTTCGGGGCAGGCAAGCTGTCATGTCACCTGCAAGAGTCATCAAGATCTCCTAATTGAGGACATTTGGTTCAGCAATAGGTTTTCCGTTATCGTCGAAAAATACAGAAGGTTTATTAAGTCCTTTAATTTTCCAAACAATAAGCTTGGAAAGGCTTCTAATTATGATCCTAAGAGATGATCCTTTCAGATCAGTAGGGACTTCCTGCCTAGCAAATTTTTCATGAATGTGACCTCTATTTCTTCCTAATTCTTCGTCTCGACTAGAAGTATTATCCATAAAATTATGGATAATACCAATGAAAGGAACTCCTGATCCCATTGAATTACCTATTGGAGTATTGCAACATTCTGTATACCAGCGATACATACCCTTAGCGCTTAACCTAACACTCGAAATTTGTTTCATTCCTTCTGTAATTTTTATATAAGAAATCGGCATTTGAAATATATCCGTACCACCATATTGATCTAATACACTACTTTCTTGTTCTAAATATTGAGCAAACGATTGACAGTCATCGCAGCAACACATAATCCTTGTACCGGAGCTTTCATTTACATTCTTAGTTTTCCCTCTAACTTTCCCACATGAACATTTTAAGTTTATTTCTGGCACTAGATTAGTTCTCCATATTTAATTTGATGACACAACATGCATATTCAAGAGCCTATATGAGCTATCTCCATTTAGATTGGAATATGCCCCTAGGTTTGAAGTATATGGAATAATATGCCGCTATGTGGCATATTAGATTAATGATAAGTACCAGCTTTGAACAACGCACTGAGCGGCGTAACCGACTCGTCGGTCTGCTTCGATCTGAAGAGCACTGGAAGACCTCAGATTTACGTGAGCACTTGGGTGTTAGTCAGCGTACGTTGATGCGCGAACTTGCAGAGCTAAGGTGTGCCGGTTATCCAATTGAGTCAGACAGGGGGCGTGGGGGAGGTATTCGTTTGAATGGAAGGTGGGGAATTGAGCGCCTGACTTTAAACCATCAGGAGGTAGTTGAATTGATACTCTCGTTAGCAGTTATGGAGTCCCTGAAATCCCCGCTACTCACTAGTAATCTGAATGCTATCAAGCAGAAACTTTTCCAAGCCTTCCCTCAAAAGCAGCGGAGTGCAGTCAGCAATATCCGTAAACGGATAATGATTGGCGACAATGCGAGTGCAAATGTAATATCGAATTACACTACACCGGCACAGCAAATTTCCGAGAGCATAGCGGAATCATTTTTAGGACAGAATTGCCTGGAGATCGAATATCAATCCGAGTCAGGAGAGATAACTCTCCGAGTCATTGAAGCGCAGTATATCCTGCTGAATTGGCCTATCTGGTATATCATAGCTTGGGATCACCTTCGGCTGTCACCCCGACTGTTCCGAATAGATCGTATTAAGAGTGCTAGCATTGTTGACAGCAGCTTCCAACTTCGCCAAAAAGGTACTTTCTCAGGTAATTACACGCCATTTTATAAAACTATTTAGACATAATCGCTCTAGAAGTGATTAAGCTCCGCCTCTCAAATGTGAGTTGAACCGTAGTCTGAATAGGCATCTTGAACGTCCACTTTGGGGCAATTTCGCTTGACTCGACCAAATCAGCCGAACGACCGAAACTGGCACAAAACTGCCCAGTAAAAACCCTATTTTCTGCGGAGCCGAATGTCCCAAGTTAGGCGATAACTGTCACTCCAGCTGCCATTGTTGATACCAAAAACAGTTTAGGCCTTTGGTCTGTTAATGACACATAACTCGACGTCAGATAGGTTTGTAGACTCTTACTGAAGGTCAAACCATCGGTTTAAGTCTGAGGTGCGAATAATTAACCATCTTCATTAAATCGTTAACCAACTAAATTTGCTATCCTCACAACAGATGTCAGCTTTTAATAAAGATTGTGAATATCTGGCCTGGCAGCAAAGTAATTAAGAGCGGACATTAAAAAGCCCCGAGGATAGTCGAGGCTTACCGTCGGCTCAGTGCCATTAAGAGACCTCAGCTCGCATCTATATCTGAAAAAAACGGGCATTAACGCAAATGCCAAATTAAGACGTAGTTTGGCTTCATTTTTCGGCGTTTGATTAGGCTTGATAAGCATTTTCCCATTTAAAACGATCTGCTTTCTTTGGAGTTAATGATTCACAATTGTGGCAATGCCCCATATCGCCACTCCAAGATACCTGCTTAGACTGACACGCCTTACACCGCGAGCTCTCCTCTACAATAGCGTTACAAATCCGTGAAAAATCGTCTTCTCTAAAATTAACATCACTAATACGATGCTTGCCATCCGCAGTAGAAAATACTAGTACTTTTATACCCGACTTTGGAGCATTTCGAACTTTGGATTTTTCAATGGAGCTTAGATTTACAACCGTTTGTTTACGGTGGTACGGAAGTCTTTTATAGCTCAACACTCCATCCTCGACGACCAACTTACTATACGTTCCCGCGTTGATATAAATAACGAAAATACAGTACATAAAAGCCAGAAGAAGAAACACCAATAAAAATATTGATATTAACTTTGTATAAACCACCGAACTTAGAAGAATTGGAGCATCACTAATCAAAGCCCAATAGAATACCGGTGCAAAGATCAGCGACATCACACTCAGAGCAACGGCGTCAAATATCCTTTCTTTGTATACTATACAAATTTTATTCATATCTCACTTGCCTAACAGTTAGTCCATAACTCTATATTTTAAATCACATTTGCATTTCAGCTAGGAAAATCAAAAAGATTGTTTACACGAAATTTCGCTTAAAATTAAGCGAATTAGTAGGCGAAAATGGAGTCGCTGCTGGTGTAATGAGACGCCTAGTATTCCCTGGCAATACAGATCCCTGGTCCCTTATCATAAACTCTGTCCGATAAAAAACCAACGGATTACGACGACTCTCCGAATTGACTAAACAGAGGCAGTTGAATCTGGATGAGCTGTATGAAATTCAATCAACAGACCTACTTTTGTGCGATGATTTTGACTGGGTCGGCATATCTACTGTGGGTCAGATACAGACCACCCCCTCAGAT
>CAJVZR010000109.1 GCA_913019965.1 uncultured Oleispira sp. | reverse complement strand
AAAGCCACCGCCGAATCTATCCGTAAAACCGTTGCCGAACGCGTACAGCAGCGTTTAGATAAAGGACTAAGAGCCCCTGGCTTAGCCGTCATTCTAGTGGGTAAAGACCCAGCTTCTGAAGTTTACGTTAAACATAAGCGGAAAGACTGCGAAGAAGTCGGTATTAATAGCCAAGCATACGACTTACCGGCTTCTGCATCTCAAGGCGAATTATTATCCTTGATAGACGATCTAAATAATGACGATACCATTGACGGTATCTTAGTTCAGCTTCCACTACCGGCACAATTGAAGTCTGATGAGATCTTAGAGCGCATCGCTCCCGATAAAGATGTTGATGGCTTCCACCCATTCAATATCGGTCGCCTAGCTCAGCGCATGCCTTTATTACGCCCTTGCACTCCGGCGGGCATCGTAACCTTATTGGAAAACACCAAAGAACCGATTCGCGGCAAGCATGCTGTAATAGTAGGCTCTTCTAATATTGTCGGTCGCCCAATGGGTCTAGAGCTGCTATTAAAAGGCTGCACCGTAACCACCTGCCACCGCTTTACTGAAGACCTTGAAAGCCATGTTCGCCTAGGTGACATTGTTGTTGTGGCCGTAGGCCGACCTGACATTGTTAAAGGCGAATGGATTAAGAAAGGCGCACTTGTTATCGATGTGGGCATTAACCGCCTAGATAACGGCAAACTGGTTGGTGACGTAGAATTTGAAGCGGCGGCTAAAAATGCTAGCCACATCACCCCCGTACCAGGCGGCGTTGGCCCAATGACTCGCGCCAAGCTTTTAGAAAATACTTTGCAAGCGTGTGAAGAGCTGCATACTAAAATCTAAGTATTAATCGCTTAATATTTAGAAAGCAAAAGGCCGCTAACTGGATTTCAGTTAGCGGCCTTTTGCTGGACTCTAAACTCACAAGATCAAGAGCATTTCACCACGGAGCTCACGGAGCCGCTACGCTACACGGAGAAGAGCAAAAAAAGAAAGTTAGCTATAGCACCTCCTAACCCTCCAATGCTTACGTTTTTCCTCAGTGTAGCGCAGCGCCTCCGTGGTTAATTAGCTTTTATCTTTATTGCTGAGTCCAAGTCGTACCTTCTGGGCCATCGCGCAAAACAATACCTTGCGCCAATAGCTCATCACGCACACCATCTGCCGTCGCGAAGTCTTTCGCTTTTTTCGCATCGATACGCTTTTGAATCATACCTTCAACATACTCAGCATCTACATCACCTGATTGTAAAAAGTCCTTTGCATCCAACTGCAAGCAACCCAGAACCCCACCAAGCTCCCGAAGCTGAGCGCCTAAAGCAAACTTTTTATATCCTTCGGCCTTATTTACTTCTCGCACTAGATCGAACAATACACCAATTGCCTCAGCGGTATTGAAGTCATCATCCATCGCATCATAAAAACGCTGACTAAAGTCATTATCTGTCGCAGGAGCAATATAAGCATCGACCTCAGCCAATGCATTATAAAAACGATCCAACTTAACCTGAGCTTCTTTTAAGCTGTCTTCGCTGTAGTTAATGGAACTACGATACTGACTAGATAATAAGAAAAAGCGCACAGTTTCAGGATGATATTTTTCTAAGATTTCGCGAATAGTAAAAAAGTTGCCCAGTGACTTAGACATTTTCTCGCCATCAATGCGAACTGCACCTGCATGCATCCAGCTATTGGCATACTGAGTACCCGTGGCCGCTTCACTTTGCGCAATTTCGTTTTCATGATGAGGGAATTTTAAATCCGGACCACCGCCATGAATATCGAAGTTATTACCTAAGCAGCAAGTCGACATCACAGAACACTCAATGTGCCAACCTGGTCGGCCAATACCCCAAGGGGAATCCCAATGCGGCTCATCCGCTTTTGCATGCTTCCATAAAACAAAATCCAATGGATCTTGCTTTACTTCACCCACTTCAATACGGGCACCGGCTTCCAACTCATCTAGGACTTTACCGGATAATTTGCCGTAACCTTCAAACTTACGCACCGAATAATACACATCACCATTACTAGCGGCGTAGGCATAGCCTTTTTCAATCAAGGTTTGCACCATCTCGATAATGCCATCGATATGTGCCGTTGCACGCGGCTCGGAATCTGGTTTTTGAATGCCCAAAGCTTCTGCATCAACATTCATTTCAGTAATGAAACGCTCAGTTAACACATCAAACGCTTCACCATTTTCATTAGCGCGATTAATAATTTTATCGTCGATATCGGTAATATTACGCACATAATTAACGTCATAACCCTTATGACGCAAATAACGAGCGATCACATCAAACGCCGTCAATACCCGAGCATGACCCAAATGACAAAGGTCATAGACCGTCATACCACAAACGTACATGCCAACCTTACCTTCAACGATTGGCTTAAACTCTTCTTTCTGACGCGTTAACGTATTATAAATTTTCATCTAAATTCCTATTTTAACTTATTGCTGTGTCAGCGATTTATCTTCACGCAAACCGATGGTTAAGTTAAATACTGGCTTAGCCGCCGTATGATCACGACGATCCGCGACATAATAACCCTCGCGCTCAAACTGGAATACCGTTTCAGGCGCCGCCGCGGCCAAGCTAGGCTCAATAATCGCCGTAGTCACCGATAATGAATCAGGATTCACATGAGTCATAAAGTCTTCGCCACCACGATCGGGCGCTTCATGATTCAACAAACGACTATAAACACGCAACTCTGCTTCAATACCATGAGAGGCAGATACCCAGTGCAGCACACCTTTTGGTTTTACCTCATCCGCAGGATCTTCACCCAATACTGTCGTAACCTGAATTGCGTTAACCTGAATTATTTCCCCCGCATCATTTTTAATGAAGTCGGTGGCTTCAAGCACATAACCGTTACGCAAACGAATGCGCTTACCTGGGCAGAACTTTTTCTTAAACTTCTTACTGTACTCTTCTTTAAAGTCATCTTGATCGATAAAGATTTCTTTAGTGAACGGCATTTTTCTTTCACCCAGATCTAAATCAGGATGAGAAGCGGCGGTAATCTCTTCGTAGTGATCATCAGCCATGCTAGTAATCACAACTTTCAGCGGCTTTATCACGGCCATGGCGCGCGGGGCATTGGTATTTAAATCACTGCGCAAAGCGTGTTCAAGCATGGCAATATCAACGACCCCATCACCACGAGAAACACCAATCATTTCGCAGAAATTACGAATAGAGGCCGGAGTAAAGCCACGACGACGCATACCCGAAATCGTCGGCATACGTGGATCATCCCAACCAGAAACCACATTTTCGTCAACCAGCTTCTTAAGCTTACGCTTTGAAGTCACCGTATAGTTCAGATTCAAGCGTCCAAATTCATACTGAGTCGGCTTTGCCGGTACTGGCAGATTATCGATATACCAATCGTATAATGGACGGTGATCTTCAAACTCAAGAGTACAAACGGAATGAGTTACTTTTTCTAACGCATCAGACTGGCCGTGAGTGAAATCGTAAATCGGATAGATACACCACTTATCACCGGTCTGATGATGCTCAACATGGCGAATACGATACATGATCGGATCACGCAGATTCATATTGCCAGACGCCATATCAATCTTAGCGCGCAACGCATGCTCGCCATCCTTAAATTCACCGGCTTTCATGCGAGCGAACATATCTAGGTTCTCTTCAACACTGCGATCACGATAAGGACTGTTCTTACCTGGGCGATTAAAGTCACCTTTATACTCTTCTGACTCTTCAGGCTTCAAACTACAAACGTAAGCATTGCCTGATTTAATCAGCTCAAGGGCATACTCAAACAGAGTATCGAAGTAATCAGAAGAGAAACGTACATCCCCTGCCCACTTGAAGCCCAACCAAGAAACGTCTTCTTTGATTGCATCAATGTATTCTTGGCTTTCTTTTTCTGGGTTCGTATCATCAAAACGCAAGTTACATTCGCCGTTAAATTGCTCTGCCAAACCAAAGTTCAAACAGATGGATTTAGCGTGGCCTACGTGTAAATAGCCATTAGGCTCAGGGGGAAAACGAGTAATGACTTTGTCGACCTTGCCACTGGCTAGATCTTCTTCTACGATTTTGGCAACAAAGTTATTGACGTTATTAGTCTCTGACATGCGTTTTGTATCTCGATAGTTCTAATAGACAGTACGATTAAATAGCTCGAATTAATTTGCACTGTTTAAGCTGATAATCATGGAAAAAACGGCTATTATACGCGTCATACGGCCTAGAGCCATACGTAGATTCAATATTAGTCATAATAACGCTAGGAAACAGCATGATTCTTTTAAAGACCAACTTTGGCGACATCAAAATCAACCTTTTCAACGAAGAAGCGCCAAAAACTGCCGCGAACTTCCAGCAGTATGTAGAAGACGGTTTTTACGATGGTATTATCTTCCACCGTGTAATCGACGGCTTCATGGTTCAAGGTGGCGGCATGCTTCCTGGTATGGAAGAAAAGCGCACTAACGATACGATCGATAACGAAGCAGACAACGGCCTTTCCAACAAGACAGGCACACTAGCTATGGCTCGCACTATGGATCCTCATTCTGCTAGCGCTCAGTTCTTCATCAACGTTTCCGACAATACATTCTTGAACCACACAGCCAAAAACGCTGAAGGTTGGGGATACTGCGTATTCGGTGAAGTAGTAGAAGGTATGGACGTCGTCAACAAGATTAAAGGCACACCAACCACCACTCGTCGCGGCCACCAAGACGTTCCAGTTGACGATGTCATCATCGAATCAGCGACCGTTATTGAAGGCTAAGAAGATTCCAGATATGGCGATTTATTTTATTTCTGACCTGCATCTGGAGCCTGCACAAAAAGCCATCACTGATGGCTTTTTGTCGTTTATAGACTCCTTAAATGATGCCGAAGCACTGTATATCCTAGGTGATTTTTTTGAAGTCTGGATGGGGGATGATTATAGCAATGACTATATAGAACTCATCAACCAAACATTAAGAAAGTGCGCAGCTAAAGGCACAAAGATTTACTTTATGCACGGTAATCGGGATTTCTTAATAGGACAGGCTTGGTGCAAAAATACCAATTGCGAACTACTTGAAGAGTCCAAGCTCATCACTTTAGGTGACGAAAGCATCTTACTCATGCACGGTGATAGTCTTTGCACCGATGATATTGATTATATGAAAGCTCGCATCATGCTGCGTAATCCTCAATGGCAACAACAATTCCTAGCGCAATCAATTCCTGAGCGAATTGAATTTGCCAAACAAGCTCGTAGCGAAAGTAAAGAAAGCCAACAAGGCAAAAGCTACGACATCATGGACGTCAACCAAACTGCCGTTGATGAGGCACTCTCATCTGCCAACTGCTCCACCTTAATACATGGCCATACTCATAGACCCAATATTCACAATTGGAACTTTGAAGGTCAAGAACGTATTCGTTATGTTTTAGGGGATTGGGGAGATAAAGGCTGGTACATCAAGTGGCAAGAGAATAAAGACCTAATTCTAGAGTCATTTGACCTATAAGCTGCCATCATTTTAACGGAAAGGCTGAGGCTCAGGGCGTAATTGAATACCAAATTTAGCCATGACATCAGCCTGAACCGCTTGCTGAATGGATACTAAATCTTGCTGGCAAGCTCCTGGCTTTAACGTCAAAACCAATGCTTGCTGATCATGCATCTTCGCTAGACCTAAAGAGCGCCCCTTCCAACCACACTGATCAATCAACCAACCCGCGGCAATCTTAACCCGCGCACCCAAAGAATCGACCAAAGGGTAAACAGGGAGATCTGGAAAGAGCTTCAGCAACTCGTCCGCTTGTGATTTAGTAATAATCGGATTGGTAAAAAAGGAACCGGCATTAGGAGTTTCTGCTGGATTAGGTAATTTGCTATTTCGAACACCAATAACCCAATCAGTAACGCGCTGAGCATTAATATCTAGCTTGTTTACTAAGGCCTGTTCAGCCATTTTGTTCAGCGGCGCATAAGAAACTTGCGGTTCAAAAACTTTAGCTAATTTGAATACAACCTGAGTTATTAAAAAGTCATTATTAAATTGCTGCTTAAAAACTGAATCACGATAAGAAAAACTGCACTGCTGCTGAGAAAATGACATCCATTGCTGTGTTGATAGTTGAACCCCTCGAACGGCAACAATCGCCTGCCCCACCTCAACCCCATAAGCGCCAATATTCTGCACCGGAGACGCACCCACAGAACCTGGAATTAAGGCAAGATTTTCTAACCCATAAGCTCCCAATTCAATAGATCGCAATACCCACTGATGCCAATTCAGCCCCGCATCCACACAATAGGTGACTGAGCTTTCATCTTCAGATAGTTTAACAACACCATCCATTGCACTTTGAATAACCAAGCCCGATACCTGTGGCTGTAGAATAAGATTACTACCTCCGCCAAGCACTTTGACTTTAAGCTGACGCTCATCAGCTTCACGCAACAGACATAACAAATCAGAAGTCGTATTAAAACGACAGAAGTATTCCGCGCGACCAGGTAGGGATAAGGTATTTAACGCTGAAAGATCATACTGCGGAAAAATCTTCATTATAATTTTTTTCTAATATCCATGATGAGCTGATCACAGGCATCCTCAACCATATCAAGCACCGCTTCGAAGCCTTCGTCGCCACCATAATAAGGATCAGGTACCTGAGTTAATCCTTGACTAGAAAATGTTGCTAAAAATAATTCGGGCTGTGATTTTACCCTACTCAACTCAGCACTATTATCAGCACGACCAGCAGGAACGATACCCTGCAAATTTTCTAAATTTTGATTATCCATTGCCAACACATAATCAAACTCGAAAAAATCATCCGCGATCGCCTGACGAGCTCGCAAGTGAGACAAATCATAATCACGCTTTCTAGCAGCTTGCTGTGAACGCAAATCAGGCTGTTTGCCAATATGCCATGGGGCAGTACCCGCACTATCGACTTCAACTAAATTTGCTAACCCTGCCATCGCCAATTTACGCTCCAATACCCCATGAGCGGTTGGCGAGCGACAAATATTACCCAAGCAAACAAATAAAACTTTAATCATTAGCTATTAGCTTTATCTAACTTTTCTTCTTCGCTCATCTTACGCGCTTCTTGTTCAAGCATTACCGGCACACCATCACGCACAGGAAAAGCCAAACCATCAAAGGTGCATAATAACTCTTGCGCTTCGTTATCCAGTTTTAATTGACCCTTACAGTTAGGGCAAACCAACATGGCAGCTAATTGCTTATCCATTTTTAATATCCTCTATTAATAACCTAGCTTGCATGCACAAGCGAGGTTAAATCATTCATTAACTTTGTTTCAAGCTTAGTATTTAAGCGTGCATTTATCTCTAAGTACCACATAGACTCATCAGCAAAATCAGAGCACTTCACCCAATCTTTTTCCGTCATGACTACTTGCGATGAATATTGATCAGCAAGATTCAAGTCCGATACTACAAATGCATGATGATCAGCAAACACATGATCTTGATGATTAACGTTTAGCGCATCCAAAGTCGAAAAGAAGCGCTGTGGGTTTCCTATACCTGCCAAGGCATGCAAGTTCTTTCCGGCAAAATAATCCAGTGATTTACGCTCACCAGTTTTAGCATTAACCCAAGCGCTTGGGACTATTTCCATGCTCAGACCATCAAGATCTTCAGCACCATCATTATCAGAGCCATTATAAATAATGCAATCTACTTCACTTAATCTCCAGGCCCCTTCGCGCAAAGGTCCCGCAGGCAATAGCCAACGATTACCCAGCTGACGTGTCGAATCTAAAACCACAACCTCATAATCCCTTGCCATTTTATAGTGCTGTAATCCATCATCAGAGAGTATTAAATCCACCCCCTGCTTCGATAGCAGTTCTATAGCCGCATTGCGATCAGAGTCGATCACTACCGGGCAACCCAAACGATCACGCAATAGCTTAGGTTCATCACCGACAATATCAGCGCCCTCGCCTTTAGTAAGACGATAAGGGTAATAAGGCGCATCGCTACCGTACCCTCGACTAATAATACCGACCTGTATATCTTTCTGTCCAAGCAGCTCAACCAAACGACAAGTTAAAGGAGTTTTTCCTGTTCCCCCAACATTAATATTACCAATCACAACAACGGGTATTGAGTTATTCTTACTTGCTTTTTTGATTCTTGTTAACCATAAACGTCGGCCATGGCTTAACAGAAAAAACAGGCCGCTTAACGGTAATAACCAAGCATTCCACCACTTACCCTGATACCAACTTTTCTCGATACGAGCGACTAGAAGATTCATCATCTACGACTCATCATATTAGCTTTCGTGAAACTGCATAGCATGCAAATTAGCGTAAGCACCTTTAGAATTTAATAGCTCAGCATGGGTTCCACGCTCAATAATCTCGCCTTTATCCATCACCCAAATTTGGTCTGCATTTTCAATGGTACTCAAGCGATGAGCAATAACAAAGGTTGTGCGCCCCTTCATCACTTCTTCCATCGCACCTTGAATATGGCGCTCTGACTCGGTATCCAAAGCAGATGTCGCCTCATCAAGAATCAATACAGGAGAGTCTTTCAAGATTGCTCTCGCAATGGCAATTCGCTGACGCTGGCCACCCGATAATAAAACACCATTATCACCAATAACGGTATCGTAACCTTCCGCCATCTGAACGATAAATTCATCAGCATGAGCTGCCTTCGCCGCCGCAATAACCTGCTCACGGGACTTATCCTGCAACTCACCATAAGCAATATTTTCGAGCACAGTACTATTAAATAGCATCACCTGCTGACTGACGATGGAGACATTGCGACGCAAGCTGGCCAATGTCAGATCCTCAATCTTATGCTGATCTAATAAAATAATGCCTTGCTGAGCTTGATAAAAACGTGGCAACAAACTCATCAAAGTTGTCTTACCGCTACCAGACCGGCCAACCAACGCATAAGTTTTACCCGCGTCGGCTTTCGCATTAAGGGACCTTAAAATCCAATCATCTGACGTTGGATATTTAAAATTAAGATCTCTAATTTCAACATTACCCTGAGCTCTTTTAAGCTCAAGTTTGCCATTATCTTCTTCACCCCGACTATCTAAAACAGTAAAGATAGATTCAGCTCCGACAACGCCACGCTGCATGACAGAATTAATATCCGTTAAAGCACGCAACGGCTTAGCAATTAAAGAGGCAGCGGTTATAAATGTCATAAACTCACCCGCCCCCATTGTTTGATTTAATACACGCTCAAACATCAGGTACACCATAAATCCCAATCCTAGCGCAATAATTTGCTGATTGAGCGGTACGTTAATCGAGTTGGTCAATTCAAATTTCAGTGCTTGCTTACGATTATCCTCACTGGCTTCTGTAAAGCGAGCATTCTCAAATTCCTGGCCACCAAAAGTACGCACTTCACGAAAAGCATTAATTGACTCATTCGTAACCTGAGTGACGTTCCCTACCGATTGCTGAATACGTTTACTGTATTTGCGAAAGAACTTGCTCGCAAAAGAAACTAAACCACCAATAATCGGGGCTAAAGCTAAAAAAATGAGAGTTAGGGTCCAATCTAAATAAATTAGATACCCCATCAAGAATATGACAGTTAGACCGTCTTGAACCAAGGTCGTCAAGGCTCGTGTTGAAGCCCCTGTTACCTGATCAACATCAAAAATAACTCGAGAAATTAAACGCCCCGTCGATTCACCGTCATAATAATTACTCGGTAAAGTCAGCATGTGCTTGAACAATACTGTACGTAACGAATGTACAACCCCACGACCAACCCGTGCGATAAAATACTTTCCTAAAAAAGTTCCTACGCCACGATAAGCAAAAATAGCAATTAAGGCAAAAACGACAAAATTGGCATCTGCGGGCTTAGGGTCTGCGAGCACATCAACAATCTCACCCATCATCTTAGATAATAAGGGCGCAGCAGATGCAAAGATAATAAAACCAAGAATGGCTAGTAAAAATGAACCGATGAAGGGTTTAACATAGGTCAGTAAGCG
>CAJVZR010000108.1 GCA_913019965.1 uncultured Oleispira sp. | reverse complement strand
ACGAGTGAAAAAAAAATTCCTTCTCCAGATAAGGGATTATTAGGCCACCTGCCCTTAATGGCACAAGGAGAACATGGCTGCTTATATGATTCCATGATGAAATTACGTGATACTCACGGCGATATTTTTCAATTGGATGTTCTTAACAAACCTTGGTTAGTCGTATCTGATCGCAAAATGATTCAACAAATATTAGTTGGCGATCGAGATAACTTCCCTAAGACCGGTGATGCCGTTGATGAAATGAAGGCCATTGGTGGTGACTTAGGTATTCTTGTTACAGAAGGCAAGCAGTGGTTAAGACAACGCCAGCTGGTAGTGCCTGCCTTTCGTCCAGAACAGTTGAAAGACATGATGGTGGATATGAATAAAATCTCTCATCGTGCGGTTGCTCAACTTGCAGAAGAGATTAAAGCTGAAAATTCTGATCAAATAGAAATAGCGGCGAAAGAATTTCTTAACCGGATTGCTTTGGCGATTATTTGCCATGTTGGTTTTGATTATCGCATCGCCTCTTTTCAATCAGACGCAAAAACAGATCCACTATTAGAAGCGCAAGAGATTCAATGCAAAGAGTTGATGAAACGGATTCAACGCACCAAGTATTGGAAAAAACTACCACTGCCATCGAACTATCGTCTCGATAAAATGATGCAGATTCAACGAGCCATATTTCAAGATATTATCAAAGAACATAGTGAAGGTCGCGCAGAGTCTAAGGTATTAATGCAGCAATTAATAACCGCAACCGATGATGACGGCCAGCACATTGCAGAAGACGAACTGATACAACTTGTCCATAGCTTTATTGCAGCGGGCCATGAAACATCAGGAGCTTTCCTACAGTGGACACTCTATTACCTTGCGACTCACCCTGAATTACAGCAAGCCCTACGAGCCGAGATCAATGATGTATTAGGTGATGCTGATGATGTTAGTTATGAGCATTATCAGAATATGCCTCTGATGGATAAAGTCTTAAAAGAAAGTTTACGTTTACGTCCGCCCATTCCTATCATGTTGCGCTCCAGTGGTGACGACTTAAACTTGTCGGGCATTGATGGTGAGTACAGGGTTAAGAAAGATACGCCTATTCTTATTATGCTAGGGGCAATGCAAAAAGACCCTCAATATTGGGGAGGAAATGCGAACTTTTTTGATCCGGAAAACTTTTCCACAGAAGCTCAAGCCGAACGTGAACGATTTGTCTATGCACCTTTTGGTTTAGGCCCACGTATTTGTGTTGGTCACCGCTTTACTATGATTGAAGCTACCGTTATTTTAGCGCAACTGTTACGCACTTATCAGTTTAGTTGGCCCGAGAATCAAACTGTTGAACCCATTTTGTCATTGGTCTGGACGACAAAACAGTCATTGCGTTTTAACGTAGAAACAATTTCTAGCGAAAATAGAGTTAATTCATGAACCCAGTTATTCGACCTTTAAGTATCCATGAAGCCAGTTTCCCCGTGTATGCCGAGTTAGTACCCGGGGGTGGTAATATTGTTGTTTGCTTGCGTTTAAATGGTGAGTTATCCGCTGATCAAGCTGAGCAAGGTTTGGAAAAACTAAGACAAGCGGAAGCATCATTACAAGTCGCCAGTCAATTCATACATAAAGCAGAAACTAACCAACAAAATAACACTCCGACAGAGGGCTACTATTTTGTTCAACCGGTTAATCCAAGATTACCTTTTGCCTATACTGAACTAGACATCAGTGATGATTTTTCACAAGTACTGGATCAGCAGCGCACTCAGTTTCTTAACCAGTCTTTTCAACAGGGCGAATTATTATGGCGCGCTCACCTAGTATCAGAAAAGAATAGCCATCAGCACGCCTTACTATTATGCATTAATCACAGTATCTCAGATGGTACTTCGGTATATCATTTAATGAAGCGCTGGCTGTTAGCACTTCATAACTCTACCGACATTATTGCTACCGCTAACGATTTCAGTTTACCGTTATGGCATTACATGCCAAAGAAAATTTCAGGATTTCTTGGCGCATTCCGATCTTTGGGTATTCTTTCTACTTTTATGAAGGCACAAAAACTAGCCGACAAGGGCTTGAGTTTCAAGGCTGAAGGGAATGTGCCTATTGCGGAACATCGTTGTCGCTCTGCTCATCGCTCCTTAGATAAAGCCACCTTCGCATCTTTACTTAAACTGAGTAAGGCAGAGAAAAAAAGTATTCATGGCCTGCTTTCCGCCGCTTTAATTCAAGTACTGTTAGCTGACTGTAAAAAACGTGGCAACTTACATGCAGTAGGAAAATATTTTTCTTTTCCATTCGTCACTACAGTGAATGTGCGCGATAAAATATCAGCCAATACAACCGAAGTTGATAACGATATTTCTGGTTGCTTATCTTCTGGGGTCACCAGCATGGTGGATATTGATCAGGAGCTAATCGACGAACAGTATCAGCAATCTCCTTGGCACCTCGGTGAACAAGTCGCGACAGGGGTGAAAGATGCCTTAGAACAAGATCAGCACTGGAAAGTATTACGCATATATCAACTTGCGGGTCTAAAAGGTTTAAAGAAAATGTTTATTGATAGCAGTGAAAAACCGCTGGCTACTCCCATTAGCTTTGCCAATTTAGGGCCGGTCAATTTTGATTTTTATGTAAACCGCGCGTGCGAAAGCAATAGTAATGCCTTGATTGTTGAAGACTACCAAGCTTATGCGGCATTTCATGCTTCTGGGGCCGGCATTAATACCGTAGCCAGTAGTCTCAAAGGCGCTCTTACACTTTGCTTAACCTGCCCTTCACCAGTAATGAGTCAGCAAACCATGGACACTTATGCTGATAGCGTCATTGCCCTGCTCGCATCTTGGGCTGACGTATAGATTCAACTCCGCAAGATTTGTTAAAAGCCTCCATGCTATGTTTTGATACACACTGATTAATTCTTTGATGGATCAAACATGGCTTCCGCTATCACTCCAAGCAATAGCATTTCTAAACAAATGCATTTAGATCAAGTCCGTTTTCAGCGCGTGATTGATTATATCTATGATCATTTAAATGAAAAAATTGATTTGAATACCTTGTCTGAAATTGCTTGTGTATCGCCCTATCATTGGCACCGAATTTATCGAGGCCTATGTGGTGAAACCTTGGCGGTTACCGTTAAGCGCTTGCGTTTGCACCGAGCAGCTGGAGAACTAGCCAATAGTCAAACGCCAATAGAAACGGTCGCGAGCACTTCTGGCTATAGCCGTTTACAATCTTTCAATCGAGCTTTCAGTGAAACCTACGGTATGCCACCGGCGAAATTTCGCCAACAAGGTAGCCATACTTTATTTAATAAATATGCGTTTCCAAATGCATGTAAAAATAGGACAACTGAAATGATGGACGTCACCCTAAAGAAAATCGAATCGTTTGAAGTATTAGCTATGCCCCATACGGGCTCATATATGAACATTGGTAATGCATTTGAAAAACTCTTTGGCTGGCTAGGTATGCGCGGTTTAATTGGACCCCAATTGCGCTCTGTCGGCCTCTATTACAATGATCCAGACTCTGTTCCTGAAAATGAATTACAGAGTGCAGCCTGCATTGCTCTGCCGAGTTTAGAAGGTATTGAGCTCGATTCTAATATAGAAAGAAAATCGATCATTAATGGTGAATATGCTGTATTACGTCATATTGGCCCTTATTCAAATATGCGCAGTGCCTATCAATGGCTGTATGGCGAGTGGTTAGCAAATTCCGGCCGAGAAGTGGCTGACCAACCTGCATTTGAAGAGTATTTGAATAACCCTAGGGAGGTACCACCGGCTGAACTAATCACTGATATTTATATGCCGTTGAAAGCGAAAGCCTAAGACATTCAATATTAAATTTTGTTTGATTGCTTTTATTACTACTGCACTGATTGAAGGTGCAGTAATCTCACCGAGCTCACAGTATAACGTGCGCAAGCTTAATCGTTCGCAATACTAAGCTCTTCCACTATTACGCCTAAACGCGCAATGGCCTGCTTCACTTCTTCATTCCAAGGAGTCGCACAATTTAATCGAATATAGTTTTTAAATTGATCGCTATTAGAAAATATATCCCCTGGAATAATCGCTATCGAATCTTCTTGGGCTCGGTGCAATAATTCAATTGAGCTGACATTGTCAGGCAAGCACATCCACAAAATAAAACCCCCACTTGGGCTGGATAAACGCGTGCCTTTCGGAAAGTAGTGCTGAACAGCCTGAGAGAATAATTTAATATTTTCTGTTACTCGCTGGCGTAAACTACGTAGGTGTTTATCGTAATGGCCATTTTGCAAATATGAAGTCATGGTTAATTGCGGCAGGCTACTGGTTGCCATTGTACTGAATCTTTGTGCTTGAATTACCGATTTTTTATTACGCCCAGGAATACACCAGCCAATACGAAGCCCAGGACCGATCGTTTTAGAATAGGATGAACAATACATGACTCGATCATCGGTATCATGGGTTTTTATAACGGTATTAATCGCTTCTTTGCCTTCTGGAACCGCCATATTATTATCGAGGGGCATTTCTCCATAAATATCATCTTCAATAATTTGGCAATCAAACTGCTTCGCAAGCTCAACTAAGTGTTGTTGTTTTTCACTATTGGTGCGGCCACCCGTCGGATTACTGTAACGGCTATTCACCATGAAAACCTTAATCGGCCACTGCTCTAACGCCAGCTTTAATGCATCAATGCTGATACCGTGAATGGGGTCGGTGGGAATCTCAATCACTTTAAGCCCGCGTAATTTTGCCATTTGCAAAAAGCCATAATAACAAGGAGACTCGACGGCTATTATATCTCCGGCTTCCGTGGTGCTGCTTAAACATAAATGCAAAGCTTCAGAGCAGCCTTGAGTAATAACAATGTCATCAGCATGGCAGCGCAAGCCAACATCACGCATACGTAACGCAATTTGCGTCCGCAAACTTTCTAAGCCTGGCGAGAACTGATAATCAAATACCTCTTCCATGTTAAAGCGGGTAACTTTTTGCATGTGTGTTTGCAAAGAACGATACGGCAGGAAGGAATGATCTGGGATCGCACAGCCAAGGTTCACATTTGTTTTTTGGTTTACATTCTCTAAGACATGATTAATCAGCTCTGTTTTTGTCACCGCTTTCGGTTGCCCACCTTGAGACAGTGGTGGTGGTACAGGTTCATCATTCGCCCCTTTACGCACAAAGTAACCAGCCTGAGGTTTTGCTCGAATCAAACCTTGATCTTCTAATAAGGCGTAGGCCTGATTGATCGTTGAGATACTGACCTGCAATTGCTTGCTGAGTTTACGCACGCTAGGAATTTTCTGTTCGGCCAGGTAGACCCCCTGCTCAATATCACTGGCAAGCTCGGCCGCTACCTGACGGTAAAGGGTAGTACTTCTATTGCTATTGCGGTTACTGTTGTTAGTGCTGAGGGAGTTGGCCATAACGACTGCCTTAAACTGAGTTTTCAATAACAGTATGCTACCAGCTTAACTGTACTGCAATACAGTACAGTCATTTCAGTTATTACCAGTACAGTTGTGTTATTAATGAAACTGTACTGCTTTCTAATCCAATTCGTGCCTCTCTGTACTTGTTCTGATTTCAGACACAATAGTTTCACCTTTTATCTCATTGATTTAACAGGCCCTTTGTCAGAAGACTTTTATTACAGACTTTTATTACAGACTTTTATTAAAAAATTGAGCGTGAACATTATGACTACCGCTAACTATGGATTAGAGCCCAACACACCGAATAACTTATCCAGCCAGCCGCTGTACTTTTCCGGAGCAGCCAAAGGTTTATTCGCCGTGGTTCTATTCGCGATGACAGTACCTATGACTAAGCTGGCATTACCTTTTTTTAGCGCCGAGTTAATTGCCAGTTCACGAGCCTTTATTGCTGGGCTACTCGCTTTAGCCGTCATCATAGCCAATGGCTGGTCGCTGCCAGATAAAAAGACACTCGCTTGGTTAGCTCTAGCAGGGACCGGGGTTGTGGTTGGTTTTCCTTACCTATTAAGCTACAGCCTGATTAATTTATCCGCTGCCAACATGGGAGTAGTATTGGCAGGTTTACCCTTAATGACCAGTGTATTCGCCGTCTTCATTATGAAAGAACGCAATGGCCTAAGATTCTGGGTTTCTTCTGGTTTTGGTGGATTATTGCTTCTGGTTTATTTTTTAAATGGTGCCTCATCTTCCGGCTGGGATTTACAAACACTTAGCATTCTATTTTTAGTGCTGCTATTTGGTGGCCTAGGTTATAGCGCAGGCGCCAAAGCTGCGAAGAGCATTGGCGGCTGGCAAACCATCTGCTGGATGCTAGTTTTATACCTGCCGCTATCATCGATCAGTATTGGCTATCATACCGGAAGCGAAGCGTTTATTAATAACATGACTCAAGCAATGAACGATCCCGGCCAACAAGGTGAACTGTGGATATCAATAGCGGGCTTACTTTATCTTGCCGTGGTCAGCCAATGGTGGGGGTTCCGTTTTTGGTATCAGGCAATGGCTGAAGCAGGCGCGGGTCGTATAAGTCAGATTCAATTATTGCAGCCATTTTTCACCTTGTTATTTGCGGTGATCTTTTTGTCTGAAGTATTTGAGATTAGCCAATTGATTTTTGCGGGCTTAATTGTTTTGGCTATTTGCTCGGCTTTGCGCTCTAAGAGGAAAAGCTAAAGAATAATTAACCACAGAGGACACAAAACGCTGCGCTACACAGAGGAAAAGATTTAACTAACTGTGAAAAAGAAGTTAAGGTATCAATCTCATCTTCATTTCTTATCTCTTCTCTGTGCCCTCGGTGTTCTCTGTGGTTAACTAGCTTTTGTTTTTTTACCATACTTTTTAGTCGAGCTTTTTTTCACTCCCGCCTTTCTACCAGAGCCCTTTCTTTTAAAACCTTGCCCCTGCCCACTTAAGGCTTGTAATCCCGTTGGAATGTGTTGCTTCGCCTGCTCGATGAGCTGCCCTAAGTGTTGATGAAGCGGCTGCATAAAACCCTGATAATTCAGTTCTTTAATGCTAATCGCATTTAGCTGCTGTTCCCATAGCGCGGTCATGTCAGGAGTGATCGCCGACTCGGGTAAACTGTTAATTAACCCCCGTCCAATTTCAGTACTGCGTATCTGCTTGCCACTGCGTTGTAAAAAATTACGTTTAAATAACAATTCAATGATTCCCGCCCGGGTTGCTTCTGTGCCGAGGCCGTCGGTTTCTTTTAAGGTTTTACGAATATCAGAATTCGATACATAACGAGCAATCCCTGTCATTGCGGCTAATAATGTCCCGTCATTAAAATGCTCTGGTGGTGTGGTCTTTTTTTCTATTAAATTTGCGCTGTCGCATAACCAGGCATGTTTTCCGTATTGTTTATCTTTAGGATCTAAGTTTATCGGCGGTAAGATTTGGCTAGCATCCTCTTTTTTTCCACTGCTATTAATAGAGGTTTTGTTATTCGCGTCGTTATTCTTACCATACAGGACCTTCCAGCCTAACTTTAACGGTTGCTTGGCTTGAGTCTTAAATTGTCCCCCTGCAATGATAGCTTCAACTTTCGTTTCGGCATATTGATAGGCGGGAAAAAACTGCATTAAATATTGACGAGCAATGTGGCGATAGATTTTCTGTTCGAACTGATTCAGCTTTTCAAACTGAGCGGATGATATAGATTTCTCACTAGGGATTATCGCGTGGTGTGCTTCGACCTTGCTATCGTTCCAGGCTTTACTTTTTAAATTCGGCTGCGCCAGTTCTGCGTACTCTTTTAACGGCATACAATTTTGAGCAATCGCCTGAATAACATTCGGCGCTAATGCATGTTGTTCATTTGGAAGGTGACGACTATCAGATCTTGGATAGGTAATTAACTGATGACGTTCGTACAAGCTTTGACAGCCATCGAGCACTTGCTGTGCACTCATGCCAAAGGCTTTCGCAGCTTCAATTTGCAGAGTCGATAAATTAAACGGCAAAGGCGCAGGCTGCTGCTTGTCTTTCTGTTCGTGCTTGGTTATTTCTGCGGCTTGCTGCTGAATACGCTGACAAACATTTTCTGCTAACGGCTTATGTAAAACTCGTCCTTCTTCATCTTGATAGGGTTTACAAGCTTCGCTCGGCTGCCATTTCATCAAAAAAGCTTCATTATTAGAGTTAACTAAGTTCGCCTCTACCTGATAGAAATCACGGCTAACAAAATGTTCAATTTCTTCATCGCGCTTGACCACTAAGCCTAATAATGGTGTTTGCACTCGACCTACCGATAATACTCCTTTATAGCCCGCTTTCTGCCCTTGCAAGGTATAAGCACGGGTCATATTCATACCATACAACCAATCCGCCCTTGATCGAGAGAGTGCGGATACGGAAAGTGGCACAAAGTCTTGGTTACTGCGTAAATTCACCAAAGCACGTTTAACGGCTGGCAGGTTTAAATCACTGATTAGACAACGCTGGGTAGTCTTTTTCTTGTGGGCACTGATTTTAAGATGACTAAGAACTTCGTCGACCAATAACTGCCCTTCACGATCAGGATCACCCGCATGGACTATTTGATCGGCCTGTTTAACTAATTTTCGCAATACCGTTAGCTGAGAACGGGTTTGGCTTTTGGCCTTCAGCTGCCATTCTTGCGGCACTATGGGTAAATGTTCTAATTTCCACGATTTATAAGCTGAATCATAAGCATCGGGTTCGGCCTGCTCTAATAAGTGGCCAATGCACCAACTTACGACATCACCATTTCCCAGCTCGATGTAACCTTGCTGCTTACGTAAAGACTGACCCCCATTTAGGCTGGCTAATCCGTCGGCAATAGCCCGACCAAGACTGGGTTTTTCTGCGATATATAACTTCATCAACCAACTGTATAGATAAACAGTACGGGTTTCAAGCCACTCTTCAGCCTGTCAATAAACTCGCACTTTGGCGTTTTTGGTCTCAGTGCTTACCTGTCTCTCGTACAAAAAATCATCATTTTGACCTAGGTATAGGGGTACTCCCGTCTCAGTCTTGCTTTAAGCACCTTATACCCAAGGTTATCCACACATTCTGTGGGTAAGATTTTAATAACTGTGCAAATAAATATGAATTTATTTAAAATCAAGACTTGCTTTGCACTTTTTTTGATTTATTTTCAGTGCGTATTTTGTCCAATAAATATTTCTATTATTAGTGCCAAAAGCCTTGACTTCATTGGGCTGCAGCGATTTCCGCAAGGTGGTTAAAAAATGTACGATCTAACTCATACCCTGATAAAACGGGGGCTGAAAGCAGTTATATTTATATTACACACAGAGTTATACACAGAACTTGTTAATAATTAAAAATTTGTCTATTTTGGGGCGTTTTGTGGGTATCTAGTCTCTATTTAGTGCACCCGGTAGTGTCAATTAATTCACTAAACAGAAGTTTTATGATGCTTTAGTTAGTAGTTCAGCTTCCACTCTGCTTTCAGGTTCAGCATCAATCATCAGTCGCTGGTCTGAGAGCAAGGTGATAGAATGATCGCGCTTATAGTTCACCATCCATCGTCTCTCTATCGCCAGCGGAATTGTTATGCCAGTTACCCACTTTGTCACTCATCAGATCAATAAAGAAGCTCAAAAACCTGCGGCTATGGTTACAGCGACGGCTAATGAGGCTGAAGTAGATGATTATTGTCATTTGGTGATGAGTCAGCTGAAAGGCATTTTTGTCCAGCGCGCGAGCAAGCGTTATGGCTGCTTTAACCCTGAAGTAACCCAATTTAAAGGCTTAACACTGAACTGGCTAAACGATCAGCAGAGCTTCTTATCGTGGACGAAGAAGGTCAGCGAACAGTTTGCCGATACAATGGATAATACCGAGCTTGAAATAGATGGCTATCTTGCTTTTGCTAAAGAAGAGTTGGCGGATACGGATAAGCTATATATCTTCCATCTGCGTGAAAAAAGCAATATCTGCTTAACCACTGATATGCAATTGAGCGAAAGTCGCGCTCTCGATTTCTCGAATACTGGCTTTGGCTTGTGCATTGATATCACTGAACTTAAAAAAGAGCAGGAAGAAGGTAAGCGCAGTGAGGAGAAGTATTTCACTTTCAGCTTTGGCCGAGGGGACAAACCGATTCAAAAGCTTTTTTCTGATTTCTCTGGTTTTAT
>CAJVZR010000107.1 GCA_913019965.1 uncultured Oleispira sp. | reverse complement strand
AAAGTTGCTCGCACCCAAGCCCCCATTTTCATTCACGGTCCTTCTGGAACGGGTAAAGAATTGGTTGCACAACTGGTTCACTCCTTAGGCGTGCGTCGTGATAAGCCTTTTATCGCAGTTAACTGTGGTGCTATTCCAAGAGACTTAATGGAAAGTGAGTTTTTTGGCCACATGAAAGGCAGCTTTACTGGAGCAAGCTCAGATAAGCTCGGTTTTTTTCGCGCTGCAGAAGGCGGCACACTGTTTTTAGATGAAGTTGCTGAATTGCCGATAGAAATGCAAGCCAAGCTGTTACGAGTTATTCAAGAGCAGTCAGTACGCCCTGTGGGGCATGAGCAAGAATTACCTATTAATGTTCGTATACTCAGCGCCAGCCATCGTGATTTACACAAACGCGTAGAAGATGAATTATTTCGCCAAGATTTATATTTTCGCCTAAACGTGATCACCATTGAAACCCCATCACTCAAACAGCGTCCAGACGATATTCCCTTGCTCGCCGACCACTTTATTCAAAAGTACGCCAAAGAATGGCAGATGCCTTCGTTAAAAATTGCAGACAAAACACTCACCGCTTTATGTGAGTATTCTTTCCCTGGAAATGTTCGTGAACTAGAGAATGTTCTACAACGCGCTTTCACTATGTCCGAAAGCGACGAAATCAGCATCGAAGACCTCAATCTACCCGACCATAAAAACCAACCTCAAACAGAAAGAGATCAAGAAAGGAACATTGAAAGCTCTACCAACATGGCAAATGGTAACCTTGAAGCCTATATTGAAAATATTGAGCGCTTAGCAATTAATGAAGCTCTGGAAGCAACTCGATGGAATAAAACAGCTGCAGCGGAAAAACTAGGTATTAGTTTCCGAGCACTACGCTATCGCTGCTCAAAATTAAATATTGAATAGTGCAGTTTCTTAATCATACCACCGCACCAAGTATGAGTTATCTAGTTAGTGCTCGCCTTTCACTTAAGCTAAAACTTGATTGTTAAGTACTAACGTTAACTCAGAAAAATTTATTGTTTTATTAGGACAATAAGCTGATTCTATACACCAAACTCTCCTTTCAAAAGAAATTCCTACTGTACTCAACTTGTCGTTAATTCAAAAACACGAATTAATATCTGAAAGTTATGCCAAGGATGATTTTATGAAACAGAATAAACGTATTAAACAGGGCGGATTTACATTGATAGAGCTAATAGCGACCACCGCACTTGTTGTGACTATCGGAGGGATTACAAGTAGCAGTATAGAATCCACAAAGTATTGGGCAGAGCCCAAGCGATTATTTAGTGCAATTCAAAAAACTAGAACCCTGTCGATCACGCATAATGGACACGCTGTTTTATGCCCAAGTGAGGATAGCTTTGTATGCCTCAAAGACTGGCAACTGCCCTTAATGATGTTTATCGACATCAATAACAATAAACAGAGGGATCTTAATGAAAGTATCATTCAAATAATAACACCCTATGCCAACCTAGAGCGCACAATAGAATATCCACGTACGCAAATAAGATTCAATAGCCAAGGGCACATTAATGGCTATACAGGCACCTTAAAATATTGTTCGAAAAGCACCTCAAAAGGCATTGTATTATCAAGAGTTGGCCGAATTCGCTACATTCAACACTTAGAAACAAAAGATAAAATGCCTAGTTCAACTAAGCAACCGACCTGCCCACCGCCGTTATCTTGACCCAAAAGCACTGCGTAAAATAAGCATATACCACTTAAGCCTGATGAATGCACCGTTTATCCTACAAGACTCCAAGAGTATTATTATTTAGATAATACTAACATAATGAAAAAGACTAATGCATTTACCCTTATCGAACTCATGATTGTTATCGCCATTGTTGGCATCATTGCCATGGTTGCAGCTCCCAACATGCGAACAATGATATCAAATAGCGAAAGCAATTCCGTCAGCAAGCAGTTCATGATTGATATTATGTATACGCGTAACGTAGCGATTACAAATCAAGCTAATGCTCAAATGATCCCGTTAGATCTAACCCTTGGTGACGGCACCCTAGCAGGTGGCGGTGGGGTCAACTGGGCCGCAGGCTGGCGGATAATTAATACTGCCGAACCAAATCGAGTACTTCGTCAACAAGATGACATGGGGCCAGACCCTCAGATCCGTTCAGTTTCATCTTTTACAACTGAAGCTGGGATTGTTGTTGCGACTGACACTTTAGATAGTTCAAGTCCTATTCAATTTAACGCTGAAGGTATCGCGGCTAATCGCGGCGCATTTGAAATTGGAGTTTTAGGCTGTGCTGGCGATAACGCTCGTCGATTACGCATAAATTCTGTTGGTCAAGTAATTGGTACCGACATTTTATGCCCTGCGGGGTTTGCCGCCCAATGAAAGTCCTAACCCCTGTAAGAAAGTCATCCAGAGGACTTACCTTAATTGAAGTTCTTGTGACTATAGTAATTACCAGCATTGGCCTAATGGGGCTGATTTCGCTACAGATGCAGGCACTGAAAGCGACTCAAGACGCTGGGAATCATAGTCACGTCACTTGGATCTTGAATGATCTAGCTAGCCGAATAAAAGCCAATAGGAATTCTTCCCTGAGCTACGTTGGCGCTGGAGCAGTCATCTGCCCAGCTAATCCAACGACTGTACCAGCAGGCCTTGTTGTCTGCAGTAATTATGCGACAGGTTCAGTACGAATTGGCTCTGCCGTATGTACAGGACCAGAATTAGCTGCATGGGATCTATTTGAAGTAGCGTGTGGTTTGCCTCGTGATAATATCGACATTCACGGCAACCCCATTGATACGCTGCCAAGCCTTCCTGGTCGACCTTGGGGGCCAACGCTAACGGTAACCTGCGCAACCCCAGGATGCACGGATGGCGACCCACTAAATGTGCTTTTAACCTGGAGAGCGAGAGTAGACGCAACTGAAGCCACTGAAGCAACTGAAGCTATTCGCCAAATTCCTGACAATTTACTCCAAGCATCACGATTGGTGAACCCATGAACAATCTAAATAACCAACGCGGATTTACCCTAGTTGAACTGATGATTACCGTGGTTCTGTCACTACTGGTCACTTACGGTATTGCCCAAGTTTTCATTAGCTCAAATCAGAACTCATCAAGCTCTGACGGTGTATCTCAAGCCCAAGAAACTGCCCGATTCACGATGGCATTTCTGGGCAGACGCATTAGAAATACGGGCATTAACTCAATTGTTGACCGAACAATTACCTCAAGATCAGCAATGGGGTGCGATGTTGTTGACCTTAATGCTAATAATGCTTGCTCTTTTAATACCGATGCAGGAGCAACTGAAGCAACTATAACCGTCGCTCCTGGTGTACTTAGTGGAGACCGCCTAGCCTTATCATGGATCCCGCCTTCCAGAGATGAAACGTACCCTGAATTTTCCCCTGGTGATCCGACCCCAACTTTCCCAAGTATTACGACCGACTGTACGGGTGCAACTATTGCCGGGTTTGTGCCTGAAACTATGATCATCAACACCTTTTGGGTAAGTTTTGATCCAGACTCAGGTACTAACTCTTTATTTTGCCGAGGACATTTATTCGATACAGCAACTCAAACTGTAATACAACTCGGAGCTGCTCAAGCCATTGCCAACGGTGTAGAGGCCATACAATTTTTATATGGAGAAGCGACAAACGCAGCATCAAATGATGTCACCGGCTATGTGAATGCCAATGAAGTAAATGACTGGAACAGGGTTTTTGCTATAAAAGTAGCCGTTATGACCCGCTCGCTGGGTGATATAACAAATAGCGTAAACACTAAACAATACGTCATGCTGGATTCAGATATCTACACATTTACTGACGCCGTCAATCGTCAAGTCTTCAGTTCAACATTTTTCATTCGCAACCCCGGAGATGAATAATATGCGATATGCATCAGCACAAAAGCAATCCGGGGCTGTCTTAGCCATTAGCCTTGTAATTCTATCCGCAATCACCTTGCTTGCGGCGATGAATATGCAGCGCGCCGGCTTACAAACTCGTATTACTGCCAACATTTATCATAAAGAAGAAACTTTTAATACAGTATTAAGTGATCAAGAGGCTTGGTTTTCCAATTTATCTGAGGCGGATTTAAGCGACCCAATTCTTAGTGACCCGATTAGACAATTCAACTTAAATAACGACATTAAAAACTATACTCCCGTTATCTTAAATCAACTCAACCAGTCAGGGTCGAGCTTTAATATACAAGTTGATAATCAATTAATAATGACGGACGCAGTCCTGGGTCAAAACGCCCTAGCCGAAGGAGAGGAAGCAGGTAACCGAGTTTTGTTCATCTACAACCTTTGGTCAAGAGGTGATATCGCTGGACGAGCCGCAGGTAGTTCGACCTCCGTATATCAATTATCAGGGATTAGCTTTCCTGCCTTAAACTCGAATAAAAACGCCCTTTATTCTGCACCTTAACCCACAAAAGGATAAGTCTAATGAAACACCTATTTTCTTTACTCCTGATACTGCTTGCACTACCAAGCCAAGCAGATATCGTTTCTCATGATTTAGTCGGTAAGGCGTCCGATATTCGCCTCACTAGTAATTATCAAGAGAAAACGGGGCTTGGCCAAGTTCAAATTAAACTATGTCCATCCTGTAATAACTACAAGCTTACCATTACCCCTGAAACAGAAATTTCTAGAGATGGTAAGGAACTGCATCCGAATCAGTTTAAAATGTATTTGAAGGCAAATGGACAAGCGCCTATACGCTTACAATTCCATAAAGACAGAAAGACCATTTTCTATATCAGCCTTTCCTCTAAAAATAAGGAGTATCTCCAATGAAAAACCTTATTATTCGCTATCGCAGTATAGCAGCTACTGCCACGCTGACCTTATGGTGCTGTTTGGCACAAGCTGAGGATATTGAAATATACAGAGGCACTCAGTCAACGACCAAGCCCGTATCCGTTATGGTTATTGACACTTCTGGTAGTATGGGCTACTGGGTCCGAGAAAGTGGACCTGATTACCAGCCAGCCACAGACTACCAAACTAGCTATCCAACAGATCCTAGTGGCAATAATATAGATTACCTAGATCCTGATTTATATTACTTTAACGATAATGACTACTCCGGTGATGAACTTTCAAGCAGTGATCTGACTAGCTTAAGACAACACCCATTCCCAGTAGCTGCTCTAAGGTGTGATGCTGCGCAAAGTAGCATACAATCAGAAGGTTTTTACGGCGATAGCTTCAAGCGCTGGAATCCATCGACGTTAGTTTGGGATCCATCTTATAGTTATCAAGAAAGTTATCGCACATGGTGGGGAGCTACACGCTACAGATGGGTATCTCCAGCAACACCCTCTGGTAATGCTAATGATTTAAGCGCAATTATTGATTGTAAGGCTGACGAGACGGACTCAGCCAACAAATACATAAAAGCAGACCCTAGTAGAAGCAACCAATACTTATCCTACAAAGATGGCCGTTATTACGACGCTTGGAGAAATTACTTCCCATTTATCTACAGCGGTAATTATATTAACTATCTTGTTTATAAATCCGAGTATAAAGATGTTTTAATTGGCCCCAAAAAGTCAAGAATGCAAGTGACTAAAGAAGCCGCGAAATTTGTTGTCGATACAACTGGCGGTATTAAGTTAGGCTTGGCACGCTTCAATACTTATGGCGATGGTGGAATGATCGATATTGCCGCAAGTGATATTGAAGGCATTCGTAGTAATTTCTCAACAACAATTGATAGATACCTTCCTTGGAGTGGGACGCCATTGAGTGAAGCTTATTATGAAACGGCCCAATACCTAAGAGGAGGCCCTGTTGATTATGGACGCGATTCAGCGGCTCGCTTTCAACGCTCAAATACAACCCTTATTAGAGAAAGTAGCGGCTTTATTAACTACAGTACAAATGAAAGTAGAACTTATAAGCAGAGCAACCCTAGTGTTAGCGCTTCCCGCGTAGGTAATACCTACAACTCACCTATTGATACTGCTTGTAACGCTACCAGTAATCTTGTACTTTTTACTGATGGTACCCCTTCAAGCAGTGATACCAGTGCAAACGATGAAATTCGTGCATTATTAAGAGATGCCCAAATTGATTTTAAAACAGAGCCTGGCTTAACAGATTATGACCGAACGGTTCTCAAAAATGACTGTGATGGTGCAGGTGCCTGTGCAGAAGAACTCGCTTATTATTTAGCCAATGTTGACCAGCGCCCTCTTTTACCAGGAAAGCAAACGATTAATACTCATGTAATTGGTGGTTTCTTTGATGAGAGTTCAAATGGTACAGCTCTTCGCTACATGGAAAACATTGCTAATTATGGAGCAGGCACTTACGTTGCGGCCTCAGATAAAGATGCCATTGCTAAAGCCTTCAGAACGGCAGTCACCGCAGGGCATGATAAGCCTGTAACTTTTGTAGCCCCAGCCGTATCTGTTAACTCCTATAATAGTTTAGAACACTTAGACAGCTTGTTTTACGCAATGTTTGTTCCTGCTACAGATAATAATTGGAAAGGCAACCTTAAAAGCTATCGCTTAGCCCCTAATGGCACTGTAGTGGATGCAGAAGGTGATTCTGCTATTGACTTATCCAGCGGCCGCTTCAAAGAAGCTAGCCGCAGTTATTGGACAGCAGAAGGGACTACTGATGGCGATAGCGTGTTAAAAGGTGGAGCAGCATCCAACCTAACGAAAGAACATAATATCCTCACTCACTTAAGTAGCACGAAAAGCGCCTTGGATACCGCTATATCGACCAGTACTATCAGCAAAAGTATTCTTGGCATATCTGATCAAGCATCGGTTGAAGACCATACCGCCCTCATTGATTGGTTGAATAGAAAAGAAGGTGACAATACCCGCCTTCAAATAGAGGACCCTCTGCACAGTCGTCCTGTGGTTGTAAACTACGGCTATGATAAAGACGAGAGTACAGGTACAGTCACCGCGAAAGGTGTGGTATTTATGGGAACGAACAGTGGCTACTTACATGCTGTTGATGCAGATAAGAACAACTTTAAGGAATACTTTTCATATATCCCTAAGGAACTCCTAGGAAATGCCAACCTGTATCATACTGCAGACCAATACGAACCAAAGCCCTATGGTGTTGATGGTCCAATCAACTATTGGCATGCAGATGCAAATCAAAATGCACAAGTTGATAACGGAGAGAAAGTCTATCTTTATTTTGGCTTACGCCGTGGTGGACGTCATTATTACGCACTTGATATTAGCGATCCTGAAAGCCCTAAATTTCAATGGCAAATAAACGGTGGTCAAGGTGGAGACTTCGATAAGATGGGAGAGTCTTGGTCACCGATGTCTTTAGCCAAAGTTAGATGGGGAAGTTCTGGAAAAACCAAAGTGGTATTATTATTTGGTGGTGGCTATGACGCCCAAGAAGATAACCGCGCTATTCGTGCTCCTCACGATATGGGTAACTCAGTTTATATGATAGACCCTGAAACAGGTCAGCTACTGTGGAGTGCAAGTGACTCTGATGCATCAACTACGCTGACAGAGATGACCAGCGCTATCACTAGCGAGATAAAAACAATTGATTTTGATGGTGATCAGATCACGGATTATTTCTTCGTGAGTGACCTAGGCGGTCGCGTGTGGCGCTTTGACCTGAACGCTGATACAACTTCAACGATTGGCGAAACAAATTTAATTGCAGGCGCTGGAGTTATTTTTGACGCAAATAAAAACAATTCGAGCTATCAACGCTTCTATGATGCTCCGAGTATTTCTTACTTCGCTGATAAAGAAACGCATGAGAAGTTTCTAACTGTATCAATTGGATCTGGTTTCCGCGCTCACCCATTACAAGCAGCTAGTCAAGATAGCTTTTATATTATCAAAGACCACAACATAACAACCCCTTCGGTAGCCTATGATACTTTAGAGAGGGGGGATCTTTTGGATATATCTACGATCTCAGCGTCAACGCCAACCTCTCCAAAAGGCTGGAAGCATGACTTGGCTACAGGAGAAAAGGTTCTATCACCCTCATTAACGGCGAATGGCCGCATGTTTTTCACTACATTCTCACCGAAAATAGTAGGAGCAAACTTAAGTGGTTGTAATGCTGATATAGGTAAAGCGAAGGCTTATACCATTGTTTTCAATCCATCATCACCGACAATAAGTTCTGAAACTATTATCACTGATGGACCGCCCCCTGCACCGATTGAACTGACAGTTTCTCCAGGGGGGCAAAAAGCGTTTTGTGCTGAATACCCTGGTCATGTTAGCTGTATTGAAGAGGATCCAGATTGTGAAGATACGGATGACTGCCCTGAGCCACCACCTGCTTGTGAAGCCTCTGTTTCTGTGATTCTTAGTGGCACGAGTATCATTGCAGGTGGGTCTGATCAATGTGAATTACTTAAGAGAAATTTCTGGCGATCACTATAGCTCATATAACAAAATATCAATGACACCAAGTTTGAATAACATCTCGATTTATCGAGCTGCTATTCAAACTTTATAGAAGGCTTAAAATGAAACAACGCGGATTTACCTTAATCGAACTGATGATTGTGATTGCCATTATTGGCATTATTGCAATGGTAGCAATGCCTGCTTATCGAGGTTATGTATTAGAGAGTCAGCGAGAAGACACGATGACAAAACTATTACAAGTCGTACAACTTCAAGAACGCTTTTATCTCAATAATGCTAGATATTCCACGACAATGCTTGGTCTTAACTATGACGTCGACGCACTCGGTCAATGGGTCATAACCTACAACGGAATTAATACTTATGGAGTCCGCATAGGATTATGTGATAATAATGTGATTTACCCTGACGGTCCGCCCGCAACAGAGTGCTTCACTGTAATAGCAACACCTATCAGTGGAACAGCTGACGAAGATGCTTTCATGGGGCTTCTTGCTACTGATAGTCGAGGGCGCAAAGTTTGGGACTTTAATAAAATGCTCATCCGCGACTGGGATGGAAATGACCTGGCTGATGCAAGATGCCCAGAGTGCATTTTAGCTCGTGCAAACTACTAGCTAATAGCTCTACATTCTTTTGTATGAACACTGAAGTAAATTATTAATCTAGGGCGTATTCAGACCCTAGTTTAATATTTTCAAATTTCTACCAACCTAAGCTCTTTCGGCAAAGAAAACACAACATTCTCTTCCTGCCCTTGAAGCTCTTGCGGCATCTCTCCGCCCCACTCCCTCAAGCGATCCACAACAGACTGCACAAGCACTTCAGGTGCAGATGCACCTGCAGTAATACCAATACTCTCAATTCCGTCTAACCACTCTTTTTTGATCTCTTCAGCATTATCGATTAAATAAGCCTTAGCACCCATACGCTCACCCAATTCGCGCAAACGATTAGAGTTAGAGCTGTTTGGGGAACCAACTACCAGCAACAATTCTGAACCTGTCGCTAGGGTTTTAACAGCATCCTGACGATTCTGGGTGGCATAACAAATATCGTCTTTGCGTGGCCCTTCTATGTGCTCAAATTTAGCACGCAAGGCTTCAATCACCTTCGCCGTATCGTCCATTGAAAGCGTTGTTTGCGTTACATAATACAAAGCTTCAGGATTCACAACTTCTAAAGCCGCCACATCCTGCTCATCTTCAACCAGATAAATATTGCCACCATTCGAGTGGTCATATTGACCCATAGTGCCTTCAACTTCTGGGTGGCCTTTGTGACCTATCAAGATACATTCACTGCCATCCGCGCTATAACGGCTAACTTCTAAATGCACTTTCGTAACCAGTGGACACGTAGCATCAAAAACCTTCAAACCACGCTTAGTAGCTTCTAAACGTACAGCCTGAGAAACCCCATGAGCGGAGAAGATCACAATACTGTCGTCAGGCACTTCATGCAGTTCATCAACGAATACTGCACCACGCTCGCGCAAACCGTTCACCACAAACTTGTTATGCACAACTTCATGTCGCACATAAATCGGTGGCTCAAACAAATCCAGAGCACGATTCACGATATCAATTGCACGATCAACACCCGCGCAAAAACCGCGTGGGTTAGCCATATTGATTTTCATAATTAAGCTTCCGCGAAATTGGCATCAGCAACAGAAAGAATCTGCACTTCAAACTCTAAATCTTTACCCGCTAATGGGTGATTAAAATCAACCGTTACGTAATCACCGTCGATGGATTTAATCACACCAGGTAATTCCGCTTTCGCTGCATCAGCAAACGAAACCACTAAACCAGGGGATAAAGGCATATCCACCGCAAAGCTCGA
>CAJVZR010000106.1 GCA_913019965.1 uncultured Oleispira sp. | reverse complement strand
AGATTCCATACGGTTTTGAATCGCACCTAAGTCAGCTCGCTGGCTAGCAACCTGGCCAATGGCGTTATCCACTGCAATCAATGCCTCTGTTGCACCTTCAACCGTCGTAATATCAATATCCTTCAGGAACTGTCCATCTTCCCCACCACCAAATGTTCCGGCCTGGAAACCAAGGACATCTAGCTCAGTCTTACCATTGGTGCCCACATCAACAGTGAATTCAGACGCTGAAGACAGCTGAATCTTACCCGTAGTCGTTTCATAGGTTAATGATTCAGCTGAGATAGGATTATTAGTTCCTTCTCCAAATACAGACTCACCAATACCATCAACATCTTGATCCAATCCAAATACAGCCCCAATTCCCTGACCACTCTCTGTATTACCAGATTTATTATCAATTGCTACTGAAATATTTCGACCATCTGCTGCTTCAAGTGTTATTGATTTACCATTATCAATCGCAGTTACACCCGTTTGCCCAGAGGATGAATTAATTAAATTAATAGCATCCGTTCGTGCTTTATCAGTATCAATAGTACTTGAGCCAGCTTCATTGGTTAACGTTACATCACCAAGACTAACCCCATTAATATACAATCCTGCCTGATCACCGGTTTCAAAACCGGCAGTTGTAGCATTAGCGGCTCCAGGCTCATTACCCACAACGACCGTTTCACCTACCGTCGCAGTCACACCAGTTTCAGCTGAAACTTCGTTAATTGCTGCTGCGATTGAGATTGCTGATGCTTCCTTAGAAGAAGATAGAATTGAAGAACCATCACTGGTCACAGTTGCAGAAGCCGTGTCAGAAGTCGCTGTCGCAGATTTAATAGCCACACCATTAATTGTCAAATCACCCTCAGCTAATCCATTCGGACCAGAATATGCAGTCCCAGATTCTGACAAATCTGTATCAGCTAAGAAAATATCTTCACCAACTGCCGAGCCACCAGCATCATCAGCATCTCGACTGACTGTCACATTTACACTATCAGCAGTATCACTTTTGAATTTTACAACACCAGTTAAATCTGTGGCTGCTGCCGTTAACGCCGTAGCACCCGTCCCAGCATTATCGAACGTTAAATTCGCATTATCTGGTACGATTTCCGCTGCATCATCCGTAAAGTTCTTAATTGATAAAGTAACATCAGTCCCAGCGCCCGCATATGTTGCTGTAACTTCCATTCCGGTTCCAAAATCAAAGGCATTAATTCTGTCAACTAAATCAGCTGCATCAGCAGCTGTAGTACCAGTTGAAGCAAATGTTCCTATATTTACAGTACCAGCAGCATTCCCAAGAGTGAATTCCTCAGCGGCTGCAAAGGCACTAACATCTAGTACACCATCAATCTGCTCCCAAGCCTCAACACCAGTAACATTGTCATTAATACCCTTTGCCAAAGTTGCTACGGCATCACCCGCTTGAATACCCGCTGCAACTTGCCCGGATGTTACCGCACCATCTACATTTACATTATATGTATAAGCTTGAGTTGTTACCGCAGCACCGCCACCAACTGTTGCAGTTGCTGATACTTTAACATCGTTAAAAGCGCTACCTCCACCGTTTAAGTTTCCGGTGGTTGTTGAGAACTCGGCTTTCTCAGTAGTTACCGCAGCAACTCCTTTATCATAGGTTCCACGGGTTAACCCAGCATTAGCCAGATCACCAATCGCACTACCATCACCACCATCAATATCAATGGCTTCATTAGAAACGAGTGTAAAGCCACCTACTTTAGTTCCTGATGATGCTAAACCAGTTGCTTGTGAAGCTAAAGCATCAGTCGCGAAATCACCACCACCAGTACTGAAAGAGATATCAATATTTCGACCATCTGCTGCTGTTAGCGTCACACCGCCTGCATCTGAACCGGAATCTACTGCAGTAATACCTGTTTGCTCTGCAAAAGCATTAATCGATTCAACTACAGAAGCTCGAGACCCTGCTGCGTCAGTTGAGGTTTGTAGGTCAATCGAAACGCCATTCAAGCTAAGGGTTGTTGTGCCCGCAGCTGCGACTTGCTTAGTACCTACAGCCGTATTTTCATTAACAAAAGCCTTAACTCCCGTCGTATCTGATTCACGGTTAATTGTGGCAGCTTTTGCAATAGCTGAATTTGCTGCATCAGCTGTAGAGGCAGTATCATCACTTGCACGACTTGCAGAAATTTCTTGACCGTTAATAATCAAGTCTCCATTTCCAAGCGCTTCATTCACACCTGTTGAACTAATACCGGACTGGTCAGAAGCACCTAATTTATCGGTTGTTAATTCTGCAATCGAAACATCAATTGTTTGACCTGCATTCGCACCAACTTGGAAAGAAGCAGCAAAAGAGCCATCTAGTAAGTTACGACCGTTAAAGTCGGTTTCATCTGCTGTACGTGAGATTTCAGCAACCAGCTGACTTACTTCCGCTTGAAGTGCGTCGCGGTCAACATCAGAGTTGGTGGCGTTGGCAGACTGTACCGCCAGTTCACGAATACGCTGTAAGCTGTCATTCATTGAACCCAAAGCACCCTCTGCGGTTTGCGCTAGAGCGATACCATCACCTGCGTTACGTACTGCTACGTTCAGACCTTTGATCTGAGAGGTGAAACGAGTAGAAATCGCCAAACCTGCCGCATCGTCTTTCGCACTGTTAATACGTAGACCTGATGATAAGCGCTGTAGCGCTTGCTGGTTTGAAGACTGTGATTTGTCCAAGTTGCGCTGTGCGTTCAACGAGGCAATATTGGTATTAATAATTTGTGGCATTTTGTTAACCCTCTGTTAGTCCTTGAACGCCCAGTTTTCCGGACAATTCTTTTATTCACTAAGGTTAACGACACGGTTTGGAATTACTTTAGAAATTGTTTAACTTTTATTTAGTTGTGTTTGGAATATATAGATCGGCTTTTAGAACTAAAAGAATATGGCGAATTTAATAAATTGAACTATAAGAACACTTGAGTACCTGTAGGCGTTAAATTCTACGAGTACTCTCAGTAAAGGACATATTTGAGAAGATGTATTAAGGGAGGGTAAATTAAGAAGATTATATTTGGTTAAACAACGATAAATTCTGAATTTTGGCATAGCTCTGCTGAGCAGTTTCTAATAAGAAAGACTGTAGCGATAACCGACTGACTGCTTCGGCAAAGTCTACATCACTTAATGCCGATAGCACTCCCTTGCTCACAAGGTCTACATCCGAGGCAAGACTAGAGGTATTTTCAATCACATTTAAGCGCGCCCCCACCTCACTTCGAACTTGAGAAATACTTGATTGTGCAAAAGCTAAATTATTAAGTGTATCTTCTAATAAATTATCGAGCGTCGCGGCGTCTTCCGGGTTGTCGCCTAAATTATTTAGCCCATCCATTAGTCGATAGATAGTATCCGTCATGCTTTGCTTTTCAGAAGAGTTAGCCAAAAACTCATCCCCAGGCTCCGGAGCTCCACTGATTTTAATTACCAATCCGGCAACGACTATATCATCACCAGAATTATAGCCTTGAGCATCTAAGCCATCGACAATACGTCCGTCGGAAGCCTGGCGTACGGTAAAGTTAGGGCCTGAAGGACTAATCGCCGACTCAGCGTTAAAAGTCACTACCAAGTCTTCAGGGTAAAATTCTGCATAGGCCTGTTCATCTACGACAAAGCCAGGATTGACTATTCCATTCCCTTGGTTGAGAGGACTCGCTAAGGTATTAAAAGAATTATCGGCGGCTTCAACATCAACAAATAAATTCTTACCATTATCTCCTGTAGCAACCGTAGTAGAAGTCGCTATCGATAAAAAGCGCTGCCCTTCATCACCCGCGTAATCATAACGGCCATTTTCATTTTGTTGAAAAGGCAGAGTCGCGCCTTTAAAGCCGCCAAATAAATACTCACCACCCGCGTCTTTAGAGTTCATAAGATCAACAGTAGCCCCAAGAATCTCACGCACTTCTGCGGCAATGGCTTGTCGATCTCCAATAGTCTGACTACCGTCACCGGCTTTCACTGTCAGTTCTTTCAATCGAGTTAAATTGTCGGTAATTCCCGCTAGCTGAGTTTCCTCTAGCGTTAAGCGCCCCTCGGCTCCCGTCATATTCTTACCGAACTGTTCCCTTAAGGCAGCATCTTGCTGTAACTGCAAAATCTTAGTCGCTGCAATCGGATCGTCCGCCGGAGTTAATACCCGTCGTCCGGTTGAGACCTGTTGCTGGGTTTTATTCACTTGAGTTTGGTTATCAAGTATTGAGTTCAGCCCTTTATTAAATGACTGCAAGGTAGAAACACGCATGTTCAATTTCTCCTAAGGCTGTTTTAAACAGTATTTATCTAAAAGGTGTTAATTAAGGTATCAAAAATATCACGAGCAACCTGTATGACTTTTGCCGATGCATTATAAGCAAGCTCATACTGTATGAGCGCCGCAGCTTCTTCATCAAGGTTTACACCTGAGGTACTGTTCACTGCATCTTGTGAATTACGCAAAAGCACCTGACTGGAGTCTTTGTTAATTTGTGCGCGACTGGTGATTGAACCGACCTCTTCAACCAGGATGGAATACGCATCGCTGTAACTCGAGTTGCCATTAATCGTATCTTCTGTTTGTAGCTCACCCAAGGCAACACCATTTCGACTATCCGAAGTACCGTCTTGGTTAAATTTCACGGTAAACTCATCACCCGTCTCAACAATGCCCTCGATCTCTAAATCAAAGCCAAAGTGAACCGGTTCACCCACAGGATCGGTATTGAATAAGTTATTACCTGGAGGCTCGATCTCTAAGCTGTAATGTTCATCCAATACGACCTTTATTTCACCACCCATAGCAATTTTATTACTGCCGTTAGGGCCTGTTCCTGATACTTGTAGTCTTGGTTGAAAACTAATATTGCCTTTTTCGTCGAAAGCAACGTCAACGTTACCGGCAAAAGACATGCCGCTGGTTTCAATTTTATTTTGAATTTCATTAAGAACATCCGCACCGGTTGCATGATTACCCGTTAATTCAATACTAAATGTTCCCTGACCAGGCATTTCAAAATCATAGGTATAAGGACCGTCCATAGTGAAGTCGAAACCTTCGAACTCAGATAAGTTTTTGAACGGTGCTTCTCCTGTTTGAGAGAGCTGAATATCAAGGCCATTAGAAATAGTAAAACTATCCCCTAGGTCTCCCGTCACATCAAAAGATAAATCTTCACCATTTAATGCAATGATAGTAACCGTTGCGCCATCACTTTTAGCCATAATGCCTAGGTCTTGAAAATCTCGATTGGCATTTATTCGATCGGCAATAAAATTAGGCGTTATCGGATCAGGAACAACTTCTGGATAACCTGAATCGTATTTGGTTTGCCCTGTCCCTAATGTATCCGTAAGTTCAACACCATTAAGGGTTAAGCCCATATTAATTAATGGATTTGAATCAGAAGTAAAGTCACTCAACTGCACTGTCGTGCGAGCGCTCGCTTCTACGCCATCGCGCTCTGACATTAAGCGAGCGATTTCTTGTGCCGAAGAGTTCGCTGGGGTTGATAATAAAGGCTGAGCGGTTTTCAATCCCGTTCGGGGATCTTCTATATTAATCGTAATTCGCTCAGGAAAAAAACCATTCAGTGCAGTTACCGTTGCGGCAGGAGCAGGAGCCTGATAGGTCGGCGCTGTAGGTAAGTATCCGCCAAAGCTTGTAAAAGCGGTTTTGCCTTCATCCGCCGGTAGAATATTATTCGAAATACCAGGGACAAATATCTGATTCATTAAAGGCGGAAATAAAGGAATAGGATTACCTGGGTCCGAATTATCCAAAACATCATAACTGGTTGGCGAAGTGAATTTCACCAACAATGGAGGATCCATTTCTCCTTCGCTCGATAAATAAGGAGTATCAACGTCATAAACACTTCCCGGAGAGATCGCACCACTTCCACGGTTGCCAATAGCAGAATCTGTTGAAATTGGTGAAGCGATGGCAACTTCTTCTGGGCGAGTAATTTTCATTTCCAAGTTACTCGCACCCGCGCGTGTAGGGGTAATCAAAAACTTATCCCCGGCTTGAAAGCTGCCTGCTTCCAAACGAATTTCAAAACCATCAATCTCTACACTTTGAGGGAAATCCCCTGTGAGTGCCGTGGTTGCTAATTCTTCTCCGGTTTTATCATTAACAATTTTAAATACAAAATCACCTGGACCGGGAAAGGTCATGCGGTAATTATCCGCGGTTAACTCTGAGGTATCATTTATATGAATGGAAACTAAACGATCATTAGGCTTTTCATTTCGAGCATCTCCTTGAATACGTAAATAAGTCGAGCTGGGCTTATTAATATCCTCAAAAAAATCGCCACCTTTTAAACCTTCAAAGTCTATTCCTAATTTATGCTGATCATTAAATGTCTCATTAATACTCATGGCCACACGACCTAAACCGTTAATCGTAGGATTTAATACGGTTTCTCGAAATTCTAGCATCCCTCCTAACTGGCCGCCTTTAATTTCAGCCGTTATTTCTTGGACAGAATCGCCCTTACGGAAAAACAATCCAACCCGAGAAGGGTCTACATTCCCAGCATCAGCAAAAATCTCATTCGATTCGTTACCAATAACCAGTGCTTGCCCACTACCAATAAATACATTCACCGCACTGCCATCTTGCGATACGGCCTCGACGGAAACCAGTTTGGATAAATCGGTAATTAATTTATCCCGTTGATCTAACATATCATTTGGAGGACTGCCGTTAGACGCAGCCAAGGCAAATTGAATTTGTTCATTGAGTTCGGCAATGGCATTACCTATGGTTGAAATCTCACCAGCCACCACTTCCATCTGACCATTAATAATTTCATTCTGATCATTTAATCGATCGTTGATACTGGAAAAGCGATCCACCAAACCATTCGCTTCGCTGATCAATACCTGACGTGCAGGCAATGATGATGGATCATCAACAACAGATTGTAGCGAACCAAACATACGCTCAATACCGGGCTGAATACCGGTACCTGCGTCTGCCAACAAGCTGTCTATTTGCGAGGCATTCAATGACAGTGTATCGAACTCATTGAAGATCGAGGTATCACGCTGCATTTGCTCGGTTAAAAACTCGTCGTAAACCCGTTTAATGGTATCAACCGATACGCCATTACCTGTCCAAACACCACCAATGAACTGTGGAGTATTTTCATTAAAGTTAACGGTCTGACGACTATAGCCTTCAGTACCCGCATTGGTAATGTTATGACCCGTAACCGTTAATGCTGTTTGTTGGGCTTTTAGTCCAGTAATACCTATGCCTAATAAATCACCCACGAGGCACCTCCAACGCTTTCTCCATCAACTCACTATTGGCGATACGAGTAATCTTTTGCGCGTAATTAGGATCCGTAGCATAACCCGCTTGCTGCAATTCTTTCGCGTACTGCTCAACATCAGTTCCCGCTGCCATCGCTTTTTGGTAACGTTGAGCCTGAAGGAATTTCGAATAATCTTTCAGACCCGCTTCAATGTTTGGGTAAGAACGAAAATCTGCTTTTTCTGTTACACGCTTGCCGTCGCGATATTCATGAGTTGTTACGGTTACTTTCTCTCCAGACCAACGGCTATCCGCTTTAATTCCAAAAAAGTTAAAACTGTTAATTTTATCTTGGCCATTACTCGCAGCGGAAGAAATCATATGCTTACCCCAACCGGTTTCTAACGCCGCTTGAGAAATAATCGCTTTAGGACTAACCCCCATTTCTTTCGCTATTTTTTCTGCTGCTGGATATAGCTGTTGTATAAACTGCTCAGGGGTTTCAAATGCTTGTAGCTTCTCAGCCGGTTGTGGATTAACGAAGCTGGTATCGATAGTAAATCCGCTCTTTTCTTTATGCGGATTCAGCTGAGTATTTTTCTTTTCTATTTGATTAAAGTCGATGGCATGAGAAAAGTTTTTACGACGATCATCTAGTGGCTGCCACTGAACTTCACCTCGCTTAGACGGATCACCATACTCTTGGTTAAGCTGGCGATATATAACATCCGATAGCCCCATTCCCTGCTTACCGGTTAGGCTCACAGATAATTGGTCATCGTACATTTGCTGATAAAAGTCTTCTTGAGGAGAGTGCATGATCGAATCTTCTTGAAAGACTTTGTTGGCATCACGCATCGACTTCATCATCATTTTAACGAACATAGATTCAAACTGATCAGCCACTTTACGCAGAGCTTGGTCTTTGTTTTCTCGACCAATATCATTGATGCTTTGCAGACTGTTAAGGTCCGTATAAACATCTTGTGGTTGCGCTACTGAATTAGCAATCATGAATCTACCCTGCTCTCGTTGGATTCGACGTTTTACTCTCTAGTTCTATACAGCAAATTCTTTGCCAACTATTAGAATGCAGGTTTCATGGGGTCTAGAGCGATTATTAGACGTTTTCGGTAAGCGAGAGAGGCAAGGATTTGCCGCTAAGAGTTTTGATTATAGAGTTTGAGCTTAGAGCGTTTACGATTGCGGTTATGATATTCTTGCTGTTCTTTTTCAAGCTGTTGCTTTATTTGTTCATCCTGATCCAGCATCGTGATTAAACGTTGCTGGTCTTGCTCAGTAATGCGATCGGGATGAATAAACAATAATTCAATTTTTTTCTGGCGCTGCTCTATTCGCGTTTCACTCAATTCCTTCACCCCTTGCTTTAACAACGAGTGAATTTCAACACTGAGGGCTTCGATTTCATCCAGTAAAGGATTAGGGCGAGACATGAGGTAAATTCCTATTTATTAGCAATACCGTTATATGACTACGAGCTCAGCCTTTAAGGCACCCGCTTGCTTCAATGCTTCAAGTATAGCCATTAAATCTCCAGGAGCGGCACCTACTTCATTAACCGCTTTCACAATTTGATCAAGGGATACACCCGGACCAAACTTAAACATACGATTATTTTCTTGTGTCGCGGTAATATCGGTTTTCGGTACGACGGCTGTTTCACCATCCCCCAGCGCATTAGGCTGAACCACTTCAATGTCTTCCTGCACTGTCACCGTTAAGCTACCGTGCGTCACTGCAACCGGCTCAATGGTTACATGCTGCCCCATTACGATCGTTCCGGTACGGGAGTTAATAATGACTTTCGCTCGTGCGTCACCCATCTCTACTTCCATGTTTTCAATAACCGACAAAAAAGATACCCGCTGACTCAAATCTCTAGGAGCACTCACTCGAATCGACGTGGCATCTAACGCCTCTGCAGTACCTGGGCCTAACAAATCATTTAATTTATCTATGATATGTCTGGCGGTAGTGAAATTAGCTTGGTCTAAATTCAATACCAAGCTATCTCCATGGCCAAACGCATTCGGAATCGCGCGTTCCACCGTGGCGCCATTAGGAATACGCCCCACACTAGGTACGTTAACCGTAATCTTTGAACCGTCATTTCCTTGCACACCAAAACCACCCACGACTAGATTACCTTGGGCAAGTGCATAAACCTGCCCATCTGCTCCTTTTAACGGTGCAAATAATAATGAACCACCCCGTAAACTCTTAGCGTTGCCTAAAGACGATACCGTAATATCTAAACGCTGACCCGGTTTAGAAAACGCAGGCATTTCTGCAGTAATAGAAACGGCTGCCACATTCTTAAGTTTAGGGTCTACGCCATTTGGAATGGTAATGCCAAATTCTGCCATCATATTGCGGAATGTCTGAGTGGTAAAAGGCGCTTTATCACCAGTGCCATCTAAACCAACCACTAGGCCATAACCAATTAGCTGGTTGCTACGCACCCCCGCGATAGAGGTAATATCTTTTATCCGTTCAGCATACGCTGTCGACATCACCATAGGCAGCGTCAAAATAACAAATGCGATAAAGCGCCAAATAATCATCATGTATATCTTTTTAAAACCATCTTCAGTCAAATTATCCACGATCGTCTCCTTTAGAAAGGCCACCAAGCACTGTTCGTCATACGTCCGAACCAACCTTCTTTGGTTGCATTATTCAAGTTGCCACGACCACCAAATTTAATCCGTGCATCCGCGACTTTGCTAGACATCACGGTATTCTGCGGGGTGATATCTTGTGGGCGAATCAATCCAATAATACGGATGTATTCATCACCTTCACTCAAGGTTAACCACTTTTCACCACGAATTTGTAATACACCGCTAGGCAATATGTCTGATACTGTTACAGAAATCGTGCCACTTAAGCTATTACTGCGATCAGCGTCACCTGTTCCTTTAAAAGAACGCTTGTGATCGACATTAATATCCAACCCTAAGTTTCTCCAACCTGGTACGGTATTTAAAATGTTCGCGGGGTTAGCCGTATTAGTAGAATCTTTATTCGAAGACGTTTCTGCAGATTTTGATGAATTATATTGTTCATCAAAAATCACCGTAATAATGTCTCCGACTCGAGTCGCTTGCTGATCTGAAAATAGGCTTAAGCTGTAATTAGATTTATACAGAGAACCATTAATACTCGGCGCCGCTTGCAACGAAGAAGAAGGCACCGGAGCATATTGAGGATCGTTTGGATAAACATCTTTTTCAAACGGCACACTGGTACATCCTGTAGCGATAACAGCTGTAGCTGATAAAATAAG
>CAJVZR010000105.1 GCA_913019965.1 uncultured Oleispira sp. | reverse complement strand
CGTCAGCTTCCGCACAATAATATTTGTGCTAATTTTAATATGAATAACATATTAGCTAATTGAGGAAATAATAATGGGCAGACCTAAAAAGAACCCTGCAGCTTCTGCAAAAAAAGTAGCAACTAAAAAAGCACCTGCAAAGCGCGGCGCTAAAAAGACCGTTGCTAAGAAAGTTGTTAAAACAGTTGTCGCAATTGCACCTGCAGTTGCAAAAGCACAAGCCGCTGTTGAAAAAGCAACAAATGCTGTTGAAGCTCAGTTAACAAAAGTATCTGCTGCTGCGAAAAAGCAAGCGGAAGCAAAAACCAAAGCAGGCAAGCCAAAAGCGACGGCTGCTAATAAACGTGCTGCTGCTACTGCGGGTAATAAAGTACGAGCAGAAAAGGCTAAGCTTTCACCGATTAAAGCAAAGCTGCGTGATGCAAAGGTTGCTTTGAAGGTTGCTGAGATTCAAGCGAAGACAGCTGAAGTTGAAGCGAAAGCAAAAGCGGTTGTTGCTGAGTTTGAAGTAGCACAGCAGGCTAAGACAGAAGCGGATTTGAAGAAAGCATTAGCGGACTTCGAAAAAACGTGGACTAAGTCTCGTGAGCGCCAAATTGCTGCCAAGGTTAAGACTTTAACGGCTAAAGAAGCTAAGAAAGCTAAAGCTGCTGCTAAAAAGCTAGCGACTAAAGCTAAAGCGCTATCTGCTCCAGCTAAAAAGGCAAAGAAGCCAGCAGCTAAAAAAGCGGTTGCAAAAAAGCCAGTAGCTAAGAAAGTAGCCGTAAAAAAGCCAGCGGCTAAGAAAGCCGTTGCAAAAAAGCCAGCGGCTAAGAAATCTGGTCGTGGCCGTCCAGCTAAAAAAGCATAAGTGATTATGTTTTTAACCTATTAAGTCTTTAGGTTAGAGAAAAGCCTCAGAAGAGATTCTGGGGCTTTTTTGTTTCTGGGGTATTTGTCTTTAGAATTTTTATCTCTAGGGCTGGATTTGATATACTAATGCTGATTTTAACCATATCAGTGATTTCCATGAGTAATATTCTAGTCTTTGATGCTTCATCATCTTGGTGTTCTGCTGCTTTAAGTATTAATGGTCAGTGCTTCAGTGCGGCTGAATTACAGCCACGCAAGCATGCGCAATTAATGTTGCCGATGATTGAAGGCTTGTGTCAGCAAGCGGGTATTAAGCCGATTGAGCTTGATGGCATTGCTTTTGGTAAAGGCCCTGGATCATTTACCGGTTTGCGAATAGCAATTTCTGTCGCCCAAGGACTTTCGTTAGCAACGGGTGCAAAGCTTTATGGTATATCGTCTTTACAAGCGCTTGCATGGCAGGCCATGGAGAAGCATTCGGTAAATCGAGTTGTTGCGTTAATGAATGCTCACATGGGAGAGGTTTTTTATGGCGCTTATCAAAAGGATGGAAGTGATGAGGGCTCTAACGCCATACTATCGACGATCATTGAAGACAGTTTAACTAAGCCTGACTTAGTTGATTTATCGATTTTAGCGGATACTAATTCGTGGCTAGGGGCTGGAGATGGTTTGCAGTTCAGGACAGAAATGCCGCAAATAACAACTTTATTGAAATCCATGGACGAAGATGTCTTTCCTTTAGCGGAAAGTATGATGTCATTAGCACTAACAGCTTGGCAGCAAGGTAAATTCACCACGGCTGAATTCCAGCAACCGGTTTATTTACGGGATACGGTCGCTTGGAAAAAGCTGGCAGAACAACCTTCTTTATTGAAAAAATCTTAATTTTAAAGCGTGACCTCTAGGAAGTATTAAATAATGGATTTGATCCAAATAATTGTATTGTCCCTTTTGCAGGGATTTACTGAGTTTCTACCCATCTCTAGCTCTGCGCATCTGATATTACCTTCGCAAGTATTAGGTTGGCCTGATCAAGGTTTAGCGTTTGATGTCGCAACGCATATAGGCACTTTGGCTGCCGTGATCTTTTACTTTCGTCGTGACCTTATTAGTATTACTCATGGTTGGGTCTCTACGGGCTTTACGCCAAATATGAATGATAACGCCCGTTTGGCATGGTCCATTGTTATTGCAACGATCCCAGCGGGTCTGATCGGCTTGTTATTTGGTGGTTGGATAGAAACGCATTTTAGAAGTTCTGAAGTGATCGCTTATTCAACCTTGGTATTTGGTATTTTATTATTGGCGGCTGATAAGTTAGCGGCCGAGCATAAAGATTTATTGCGCATGACGTTCATGGCGGCAATTATTATTGGTTTCTTCCAAGCGCTGGCATTAATACCGGGTACGTCTCGCTCAGGTATCACCATCACAGCAGCATTATTTTTAGGCTTTCAGCGAGACGCTGCGGCTAGATTTTCTTTTTTAATCTCAATTCCATTAATTCTTGCCGCTGGTTTATTAAAAACGAAAGATTTAGTTGAGCAGGTTGCTCAGGTAGATTGGGCAACGATAGGTTTGGCAGCACTGATATCAGCAGTAAGTGCGTATATTTGTATCTATTTCTTTTTAGCGCTAATTAATCGTATTGGTATGACACCTTTTGTGATTTATCGCTTAGCGCTTGGGGCTATTTTGTTGATCTGGTTCGTGTAATGAAAATTCTTGATGGGGTTATCCTGCAGTCGGCGAGCGAGCTAGTTGATCTCGTGACTTGGGCGCAAGAATGGCAAGTTCCGATGGTTGACTCAGCTCAGCTATCGCATGATGGGCTTTATCTTATCGCTGATGGCCAGCGTATCAGTGTTCAGCAAGGTGGAAAAAAAGCCCCTGGCCCGGTATTTGTTGATTTTGTCAGTGGAGCGAGTGCTCATCGACGTAAATACGGCGGTGGCAAAGGACAAAGTATTGCTAAAGCGGTTGGGATTAGTAGCGCCTATAAACCAAGTATTCTGGATGCGACAGCAGGCCTTGGGCGCGATGCGTTTGTATTGGCGACACTGGGTTGCGATGTCACCCTGATTGAGCGTCATCCCGTGGTTTATCTGTTATTAAAAAGCGGTTTGCAGTGTGCCCAGGGAGAGGCTGAAATTGCCGATATCATGGCTAGGATGCGATTGATGCAAGGGAATTCAATTGATCTTTTATCACGTTGGGATTCAATGGGTCAGCCGCAGCCAGATATTGTTTATCTTGACCCTATGTTTCCACATTCAACAGCTTCTGCTGAGGCAAAGAAAGAAATGAAGCTATTTCGTTCTTTGGTCGGGGCGGATCTCGATGAAGATCAGTTATGGGAGCAAGCGAATAGTATTGCTCGTTGCCGTATTGTGGTTAAGCGCCCGGCAAAAGCGCCTCCTCTAGCAGGAAAGGCGCCGAGTTATGTGTTGGCGGGTAAAGCGAATCGCTTTGATGTCTACAGTAAGGCTAAGGTAATAAAGCCTTAATAAGCGTTTTAACCGACTTAAGGCTTTGTTTTACCCATTGATCGTTATTGCTGCCAAGTAATCTGTAAAATACTTTGGCGTAAGCTTGCATCCAATACTCGTTCTAGCTCTTGCGTCATCGCGGTAAGGCTATCATCAAAGGTTAGCTGCCCCTCTTCATCATTGACCAATAACCCTTGGCTTAGCAGTTGCTCGATTAGGGTGCGGAACAAATTCTTATCAAAAAACTCTGGAGTGCTAATTCCGTGTAATACGGAAATACGCGAGGCCAGAACAGAAGATTGTTCTTCCAGTTCCTTGGCGTTGATATGACCACTGCCGACTTTGTTTAACAAAGAAAGGGTTAGGAAATAACGCTCTTGTGTTTGCATTGCAACGGAAGCAAACCCGGCCAGCTTAACATACTCATTAGAATTGGCTGCTGGGCGGCTGAATCGATTCCCTTGGCGCTCTAATAAGCCTAATCCTACCAAGGCTTCAAGCCAGGTATCGATTACTTCAGGCAGCTCTTCTAAGTCCCAGCGTAAAAAGAGTTCCGCTTTGAAAAATGGATATAAAAATTTACACAGTGTTTGGATTTCTTCCAAATCATGATCGCGATTATTAACAAATAAACTGGCCAGTAGAGAAGGCATAGCAAAAATATGAAAGACGTTATTGCGGTAATAGCTCAAGGAAACGGCTTGATAATCGTCTGCTTGAATAATATCCCCTAAAGTATGCGAAGCAACGGATACCATGCCCATTTTTTCCGCATAAGCGATCCAATCTTTACCATCACCTTCTGGAATTTCTACAAGGTCGGTATAAGGTAGAGATTGTAGTAGGCGCTTATAGTCATCAAGCTGATTAGCAAGCAGCTGGGCATCCATCGCTAGATGAGGTGTGGCTAATAAACCCGTGGCGACTAAATTAATCGGGTTGACTGAAGCGGCATTATTAATTTGAGTGGCTACTTCAAGGGCTAGTTTATTAACAACCTTATTCGTCCATTCAGGCTTAAAATTATTATCGCTACGCTGATCACGCCAATTAGGCTGTTCATTATCTAATAAATTATCAAAGTTAATCGGGTCGCCAAAGGTGACTCGTACTTTACCAAAGGAACGTTTCATACTGCGTAATGAAGTAAATAAGCTTCCTAGACCCTCTTTCTTTTTCTTTTTGCCTTTCAGTTCGCCTTGATAGCTGCTGGATTCAAATACTTTTTCATAACCCACATAAACCGGCATAAAGATAATGGGTTTACGAGAGTCACGAAGATAGCTGCGAAGAGTCATCGCCAGCATGCCTGCTTTCGGGTTTAAGGTGCGACCCGTACGGCTACGGCCACCTTCAACAAAGTATTCGGTTGAATAGCCATTGCTGAATACTGAATGTAGATATTCATCAAATACGGCAGCGTATAATTTATTGCCTTTAAAGGTGCGGCGCATGAAGAAGGCACCTCCACGGCGTAAAATAGGTCCAACGACCGGCATGTTTAAGTTGATGCCTGCTGCAATGTGCGGCACTTGTAGACCGTTATGGTAAAGCACGTAGGATAATAATAAATAATCTATGTGGCTGCGGTGACAGGGTACGTAAATGATCTCATTATCTTTATTGGCGTTTTGTAAGCGTTCAATATTGTAAACATTAACGCCGTTATAGATTTTGTTCCAAACCCAGGTCAAGACAACATCCAAGAAGCGAATAGCGCCGTGGGTCATGTTGGCCGCAATTTCATCGGCATACTTTAGCGCGAGGGCATTGGCTTTCTTGCGACTAATATTTTTAAGCTTCATTTCCTCTTCAATGGCTTCAATAACCAGTGGCTTGCGAGGAATCTGATGGACCAGAGTGCTGCGGTGAGAAAGGTCTGGACCCAGAACGGTGGCATTAACTTGGCGGAAGTGAACGCGTAAAACTCGAGATAATTTTCGTGCCGTAATCTCGTTATCTTTACCTTCATCAATTAATTGGCGTAAAGAAATGGGGTTACTGAAACGGATTGCGGTTTCACGGCCGTTTAATAAAATGGCAAATAAGGTTGAAAGACGTCCGCCTAAAGTACCACTGCTTTGCAGCCAAATTTTAAGGAATGAATTTTCTTTGTCTGGGCTGCGACCCCAATAAACGGCGACGGGAACAATTTGAATGTCTTGGTCGGCTTCGTCACGAATTAAATCAATCCATTTGGTGAGTCGCTTTGAAACAAGAGGGGTGCCGCGTTTGCGAAAAGGTGCCCCAGCACGTTTGTAACTGGAGAAAAAAGGATTGATGGACTTCTTTTTTTCGCCAATCTCAGTTTCTAAAGTGCTGGCTAAGCCAGCTTCGGTAATGACTTTGTCGATGACAAGCTCTTGGCCGTAAGATTGATACTGCAAGGCGTAAACGATGGGTTTGCTGTTATCTAAGCCAAGATCTTGAGCTGACGGGCCGATAATTTTTGTTTTAACTAGAGTGTGGATCAAACGCTGGTTTAGGCGAAATAGACCATTTTTAATCAGGCTGATTAAATTCATTTTAACGATTCCAATGTAAATGCAAGGTAAGTTTACCTGCTCAAAGCACTGGGTTAAATGGCTTTCGCGCCTTAACTCGCCGTCAGTTACTCTTCTTTACTGAATTCGTGAACAGGTTGGGGTATTGCTTAGTTATTTAGCAGGCAATTAATAGTGAGGTGGTGGCGGTTCAATAAAGCTGCCTGATGTTTGTGCTCCTTGGCTGCCGCCAATACTTTGTACTTGCTGGTAAAGATATTTAAGCGCATCTTTGGCTGTTTTATTATCTAATTGCAATGTTACAAGGGCGTCGTTTAATTGTTCAATATGATGTTCTAAATAAGCAACCTTGGTTTCAAGTTGTTCTATTTGTTGTTGCTGTTTTTCAATCTGCGGAGTTGGCATAAGGATCTCAATGGAATTTTTTCGGATTGTTGCAGGCTATCCGTTTAACGTCAAAGTATTACTGGGTTTTGCGCTTAGTATTGTATGTTATTTGATCAATTCTGGCTATTAATTGAAGCCTATGCGGTTTGGCTTTCTATCATGTTGATTTTTGTAATGAATTAGGCTTTCATAGCTAGGCTTAATGGCTTTTATTTGGTCTTAAGCAAAAGAAAAACAGACAAGCATTTGCATCGAAGAGAGAAAAGTATGAAAGGAATTATGATTAGAAAAGTTTTAGTGAGCTTGGTGCTCGCATTAATTGCTCCATTTATTTTAAAGTTGGCTTTAAATAAAGTATTGGCAGGTATCGTTTTAACATCAGGAAGTACGTTAGCTGAGAGTCTTGCTACTCTACCTAACGTTGGTGCTATTTATACAATCGTAGCGTTAATATTTTTCGCGATCGCTTTTGCATCGGCTTTAGCTGTTCCGTCTCGTCGTCGTCGCAACCGTTCTAGCGGTACGGTTGTAGAAAGTGATACCGATGATGGTCGTGAGCGCGGTATGGTTAAGTGGTTTAATGTGAAAAAAGGTTTTGGTTTTATTACTTGGGATGACGGTGAAGATGTATTTGTTCACTTCCGTTCTATTCGCGGTCAAGGTCACCGTTCATTGACTGAAGGTCAGCGCGTTAAGTTTATGGTAGTTCGCGGTCAGAAAGGCCCGCAGGCAGAAGATGTTTCTGTTGTGCGTGGCTAATATCGCTGTTGGTTAGGTGATGTGAAGCGATAGAAAAAGAAAAGGGCGGATTATCCGCCCTTTTTTGTGCCTGCTAGCTAGAAAGTCCAAGGATAAAGATACAAGTGGTTCACCACGGAGCCGCTACGCTGCACAGAGGCGCTGCGCTACACGGAGGAAAAGATAAAGGCGAGAAAAGCCAAGAGTGAGAAAAGCCAGGAGCAAGAAAAGAAGAGGTGAAGAATAAAAAATAGATAGAATAAAGGAGGTTGTAGATAAAGAGGCAGCCGACCTTGTACGTAATCCTGTATAACTGCTTATTTTGCTTTTGCTCTTCTCCGTGTAGCGCAGCGCCTTCGTGATCTCCGTGGTGAGCTGCTGTTAATCTTTTGGTTTGGGCTTTTTTTAGTGTTTTGGCTTTTTCGGACATTGAGTCGTTTGAATGGTCGCTGTTTTGGGCAGGCGTCGCAGTGGGCAGGTAAGCGTTACATCACCATCAGGCGCTTGTAATTGGCCTAGGCGATTGAAAAATTCAATGAGTAGTTGCCTGATTTGATTCCATGGCGACATAAAAAAGCCCCTCTAAACTGGTTATACTTCAAGTATAGCCAGCCTAGAAGGGCTTGCTTAAAAGCTTTGTTACAAAAAGTTTCTTATCAATAAGCCTTGGCTTAAACCTTTTGGATTAGCTCTTTTAATAATCTAGGGTTGGCAACCAAAATATCGGCTGGCGCTTTAATCAGTGGCTCGCCAGTCAGGTTGGCGGTTAAGCAGCCTGCTTCGTGAGCGATTAAGCTACCGGCATTTAATGAGAACTCATCCATATCGCAAAGCATCGCGCCGTGTAGGCGATCGGCTGCAGTATAAGCCATCATTAATACGCTGCTGCCTAGGGCACGAACGTCATTGGCTTGGCTCATTAAACTAGTGATTTTATTGCGAATTTCAAATACGCGCTCACCTTCACTATGATTTGGCGTTTTGAAGCCGATCAGTGCTTGGTTGATTTCACGTAATTGACCGCAGCGTAAGCGACGGTTATTCAATTGCGCGCCACGGCCACGGCTAGCACTGAATTCATCACCGTTCATTGGGTTAACAACGACGGTATGTTCAGTCTTACCATTAACGAGGCAGCTTACGATGATGGCGAAATCAGGTAGGCCTACGCGGAAGTTCACTAGATCGTCAATAACACATACTTGCCATTGATTCTTAGGTGCGCCTTCGCTTGGGCTGTGAAATCCTGTTTCACGGCCTTGGTAACTGTCTTCTGGGCAAGCATTCTTCAATTCGAAAATAATGCTCTTTTCAAGGCCGATGGCACAGTCAGCTACAAATTTTGATTTTTCTTGATCGCTACTCTGGTAGGGATCGAAACGGTCCAAGCTACGGACCAAGTCTTGTCCTGCATTACGTGCAGCACGCAGCGCAAGGTTTACAAGCGGTTGCATAGGGCTACTAATCTCTTAAAGAACGGTGAACGCGCGAGTATAACAAAAAAATCCAGCGAAAAGAATTCCTTGATGGCTTTTTCGTATCATCCAGCGATTTCCACTGTTAGAATGCTTACCTTATAGAGAATGCGCTCCCCTTTTTTTAGAAGATGCCTCATGTTAGATCAGATACGAATCGTTTTAGTAAATACCACCCATTCCGGCAATATTGGTGCCGCAGCCCGTGCTATGAAGAATATGGGGGTCACCCAGTTGGTATTAGTCGACCCTATTGCCGTTATTGATGGTGATGCCATTGTCCGTGCTTCTGGTGCGTCGGAAATTTTAGATAGTTGCGTTATCGTATCGAGTTTGGATGAAGCCGTTGCCGGTTGTGGATTGGTGATTGGTACCAGTGCTCGTGGCCGTCATATTCCATGGCCTTTATGTTCGCCCCGTGAGTGTGGTGCTAAAGCTAAGCAAGCGGTTGCAAATAATAACAGCGTCGCTTTGGTTTTTGGTCGTGAATCGAGAGGGCTAACCAACGAAGAGCTGCATAAATGCAATGCTCACGTTCATATTCCAACCAATCCAGACTTTAGTTCGTTGAATATTGCTGCGGCAGTGCAAGTATTGTGTTACGAAATGCGTATGGCGGCGTTAGAAGAGAGTGCTGAAGTAGACGCTTCGGCAAAGAAGATAGGCCAGTGGGGGGTTGAGTGGGATTATGAGATGGCTCCTCATGGAGATATGGAACGATTTTTTGATCATTTAAAGGAATCCTTGGTTGATATTGGCTTCCTTGATCCCAATACTCCTAAACAGTTAATGACACGTTTACGTCGAATGTTTCAGCGAACGGCATTGGATAAAATGGAAGTTAGCATGATGCGAGGCATTTTGGCCGCGGTACAGCGTAAGGCGAAAGTCGCGAATAGCATCGAAAATAGTGACGATAAATAATAGCTGCAAAAAAGTAGCGATAAGAGAGAAGAGTAATAATGTTACGACGTATTCGACAAGACGTAGCCTGTGTATTTGAACGTGATCCCGCGGCGCGCAATACTTTTGAAGTATTGACGACGTACCCTGGGGTGCATGCCATTTTACACTATCGTCTAGCGAACTGGTTATGGCTTAAAGGGTTGAAGTGGCTTGCGCGCATACTTTCAACTTTTAGCCGTTGGATGACTGGGATTGAAATTCACCCGGGTGCTACTATTGGTGATCGCTTCTTCATTGATCATGGCATGGGCGTTGTGGTGGGTGAGACGGCTGAAATTGGTAATGATTGTACGCTTTATCATGGTGTGACCTTAGGGGGCACTAGTTGGAATAAGGGTAAGCGTCACCCAACATTGCGAGATGGTGTCGTGGTTGGAGCGGGTGCTAAGGTATTGGGGCCAATCATAGTTAATGAAGGTGCTCGTATTGGTTCTAATGCGGTGGTGACTAAAGAAGTCCCAGCGGGAGTAACAGTCGTCGGTATTCCTGGTCGTATTGTTAAGCGAGCGGATCCTGAGCAGGATCAGCGTCGAAAAGATATTGCCGATAAAATTGGCTTTGACGCTTATGGTATGGCGGATGAGATGCCGGACCCAATTGCCCGTTCGGTTAATAATCTGATGGATCATATGTTGGCCGTTGATGGCAAAATCAATAATATTTGCAAGTCATTGCACAAGTTAGGGGATACTTCTTGCGATGAAGCGTTGCCGGAGCTGAAGGCGTCTCATGTTGAGTCGTTAGCGGGTAAGGATGAGAAAGAAGAGAAGGAAGATAAGGCCGTTAAGTAGTTGACTATTTTACTCAGGTTTACGCATAATGTGGGTCTGAGTAAATTTTATGACTATTTTTGGAGGCATAGCTGTGCGCTTAACCACTAAAGGACGCTACGCCGTTACGGCAATGCTAGATCTAGCAATACATGCCAAGCAGGGCCCTGTCAGTTTAAATGACATTTCTGGCCGCCAAGAAATCTCTTTATCGTATTTAGAGCAATTATTTGCCAAATTGCGTCGAAACGAGCTGGTTAATAGTGTTCGTGGGCCTGGGGGCGGTTATCGTCTGAGTCGCAGTGGCTTGGATATTAATATTGCCCAAATTGTTGATGCGGTGAGTGAATCAATGGATGTCACCCGGTGTGAAGGTAAGGGGGATTGTCAGCAAGGTGAGGCTTGCCTTACCCACCATTTATGGTGTGATTTAAGTGACCAAATACACTCTTTCTTAGAGGGTATTAGCTTGCAAAGCTTGGTTGATCGTCAAGAGATTCGAGATATTGCTAAGCGCCAAGATGGCTATCAAAAAAACCGTATTGATGTCGTTGACGGTTTATAAATCCCTGCCTGGATATGTTAAACTGCCTACCTGAATTCAGTATTTAATGGTTAAGCGCCTCATTTATGAGGCTGCTCAGGTAAAGCATGAACCTTGTATATCTAGATTACGCAGCAACGACTCCTGTTGCTGCGGAAGTTGCCCAAGTCATGGCGCA
>CAJVZR010000104.1 GCA_913019965.1 uncultured Oleispira sp. | reverse complement strand
TACAAAGCGGTTGTCGATAACAAATACTGGGGCCTGATTCACCATAGCGATATCCGCCAAGGTATTCGTATTGGTCAGAAGATGGATGCTTATATTCGTAAGCAGCGTGACGATAAGCGTTTGGATTTAAGCTTGCAACCTATCGGTTATCAAAAAGTCGGTGGTTTGTCTGAGCAGATCATGCAGAAAGTTGAAGATGGCAATGGCTTCTTAGCATTGAGCGATAAAAGCCCTGCTGAGTTGATCGAAATGCATTTTGGCGTGAGTAAGCGTGCCTTTAAGATGGCGATTGGTAAGTTGTATAAAGACCGTAAGATCGTTATCGAAAGCAAAGGCATTCGCGCAATTAAGTAACTCCGAATGCCCGTTATTTCTAATAACTGGCTATCATCTTACGCATACTATCAAAGGTATGCAGCACCACAAAAGGGGCCACATTCGAGTTATAGGCTAATAACGTACCTTGAATGTAGTTCCATTTTTTTGCTAAAGGCTGATATTTATCATCTGCTTTTGCTAAATTAACCAGCTCTTGCTTTATATGTGTAATTTGATCTTCTAGCGGGGTATCACTGTAACTAACCCCATAACCTCCGGTTGTTGAATTCGCATACCCCATGTACTGACTCAAGATGCTTTCCATCTTAATTTGAACAGAGTTTACCCCTACTAGCTCGCCCATTTGATGCTTGGCAATGATGTCATTCAATTCTTTTTGCAGAATACTCCAACCGCCTTCTAAGCTCATATCAACACCATCAAAATTGTAGCTTTGATAAGAATCGACATAATCGGTGATTTGTTTCCATTTAAGCTTTAGCTCAACATTAGTATCAGGTAATACAGTGATCGCTTGGTCGCCACGTCTCACGGCTTTTAGTAGGCGTTCACGATTACGATCATCACCTTGAAAATAAATATAGGAAGAAAAAGAAGAGAAGAGTTGCAGGCTGGCTATTTTAAACTGTACGAGGTTTTCAGTTTGGGGCTCGGCTCGACTGGCCGTAGATAGAAATATAAAACTTAAGGCTATTAGAATATTTACAGCTTTTATCACAATCATCCCTCTGCATACTTATCGTAAGATTCAGTATGCAGAAGAATGCTGATGAATACAAACCTACGTTTTATTAACGCTTCTTAGCGCGTTGTTTACGAGCTTTTTCTTTCTTGATTGCACGAATGTTTTGCGTACGCTCAATTTTCTTCTGGCGAATCGCGTGGAAGGTTGGCCCTTCTTGCTTCTCGGCAAATGGATTTTCAGAAGATTTAAATACCATACGAATCGGCGTACCATTAATTTCAAGTACACGACGATAAGTATTGGCTAGGTAACGCTTATAAGCGTCAGTAAGCCTATCCGTTTGCGTACCGTGAACAACCAATACTGGCGGGTTAGATCCACCTTGGTGCGCATAACGCAGCTTAATGCGACGACCATTAACCATTGGCGGCTGATGGTTTTTAACCATATCTTCTAACAAGGTCGTTAAGCGACTGGTCGACCACTTTGCCATGGCAGACTCATAGGCATTATCAACTGACTTATACAGGTTACCAACATTGGTACCGTGCAAGGCAGAGATAAAGTGGATATCTGCATAAGTAATAAATTCTAAGCGACGATCCAATTCACTTTTAACCCGTTCACGATCTTCCGTGGTCATGCCATCCCATTTATTAATGGCGATAACCAAGGCACGACCTGCGTTTAAGACGAAGCTCAACATATGTAAGTCTTGTTCAACAATACCATCTTTGGCATCAAGAACTAAAACACACACATGGCAATCTTGAATCGCCTGCAAAGTTTTAATGATAGAGAATTTTTCAGCGGCTTCAGTAATGCTCTTACGACGACGAATACCGGCGGTATCGATCAAGGTATAATCTTGGCCGTGGCGTTCATAAGGAATATACACACTGTCTCGGGTCGTTCCCGCTTGGTCATAAACCACAACACGTTCTTCGCCTAAGAAGCGATTAATCAGTGTTGATTTACCCACGTTCGGGCGACCGACTACCGCAATTTTTACGCCTTTAACGTTTAGCTCTTCGTGCTGAGTTTTAACATCAACAGGGGCTTCTTTCTCACCGTAAAGTTGTTCCCACTCTTCGTAACCCGTCAATTCACGTTCAGGCTCTTCTTCTTTAGGGCCATGAAGTTCTGATAAGACGTGTTCGATTAAGGTATTAATACCGCGGTTATGTGCAGCCGCAATGGGAATAGGCTCGCCCATTCCTAATTCATAGAATTCTGCTAAGACAACATCTGGGTTACGGCCATCAATCTTGTTGGCAATAACATAAGCTTCTTTGCCTTTTTTACGCAGATATTCTGCTAGCAAATGATCGGCGTGTATGATTCCCGATTGTGCATCCACCATGAATAATACGATGTCAGCTTCTTCAATTGCTTGAAAAGACTGCGAAGCCATTTCAGCATCGATACCCACTTCTTCACCACTGATACCAGCGGTATCAATCACGATAAAAGGTTCGTCGCCAATTTGGCCTTCACCATATTTACGATCACGGGTTAAACCCGCAATTTCCGCCACCAGAGCATCACGGCTCTTGGTTAGGCGATTGAATAAGGTGGATTTCCCAACATTGGGACGCCCTACAAGGGCAATTACAGGAACCATAATAATTTAGTTATCTTCTTTCTCTAGCTGCAAAAGCAGCAATTCACCCGCATTGGTATAGGCTAGCAGACCTTTTGAGGTCGATTGCATCACACTACGGATACCAAAATCTTTGCCACGCAAAGGACGCCAGTTATTCATTTCTGGCTGATTCGGCAAGGTCATGTGTAAAGGTCTTGGACGCACACTTAAGCGACCGACCATTTCACCATCTACTTGCGCTAATACATGCACATAGCCTTCAAAATCGGCCACGACGATATAGTTATCGTGCTTTACTGGCTGATTTAAGAAACGTCCTTGCAGTGCTGATTGACTCCATACGGAGGCACCATTAACTTGATCATAGGCTTGCACATGATCATCGTCACGGGTGATGTATAAATTTCCTAACCCCAACGCTGGACCAAAATAACTGGATAGTTCGGTTTCCCACTGGGTTTTGCCATCGTAACCAATGGCGGATAATTTTCCATGATAGGCCGTTGCGTAAACAATGCCCTCATCAACAATCGGCGTACCGTCTAGATCGACAAGTCGCTCAAGTTCAGAGCGTCCTTGTGGAATAGCCAAACGTTTATTCCAACGCGGAATACCTAGTTCACGATCCAACGCGACTAGTTTACCATTGGCAAAACCAGTGATGACTAGGCTCTGTAATAATACTGGAGAGCCAGTACCATGCACGGTTAATACCGGCAAAGCCGCTTCATACGTCCAATTTTGCTTACCGCTTGAGCGTTCGAAAGCCGTTATATGGCCATCAATCGTTCTTATATAGACTTGTGTCGCATCAACGGTTGCTGGTGCAATACTTTCACTACTCAGCTGCTGTGACCACTGCACTTCACCCGTATCTTTAACAATACTGTGCAATAGACCATCTTGAGTCGCGATATAAAGGTTATTTTCAGCGACAATAACACCGCTGGTAATTTTCTGATCAAAAGTCTGTGACCAAATCTCATCACCCGACTCAAGTTCTAGACCCCAAAGCTGACCATTGTAGTCCGCCATATAAACGTTTTCGCCACTAACGGCTGGGCGCAAGCGAATGTTGCGAGTCCCAGAACCTTTACCGACAGAACGGCGCCAAACAACGTCAACATCAACCTTTTCGTTAAAGTCGACGAGTTCAGCAGGACCTGCTTCAATCTGATCTACAACATCTTCAGATTTAGTGTCCTGATTACTGCAGGCCAATAAAAACAAACTGGCCAATATGGCGATGACTACTTGAGGCTTCATTAATTAAGCATCCGCTCCGGCTAGTTCAGCACCCGCTAGATCATCAATTTTACGCTCCAATACCTGAGTATTGATGCCTAGCGCCATCGCTGAAGTACGTGCGGCTTGATAAGCGGCTAATGCACCCGCTGAATCACCTTTAGCAAACAATACGTCGCCTTTGGTTTCTTCATACTGAGCGGCAAAAGAAGCTTCAGGAATTGCCGATACTAACGCCAATGCTTCATCCAATTTTTCTTGCTGAATGAATACGCGTGCTAATCGAACTTGTGCCAAATAGGTAATTGGGCCTTGTTCACCAGAATCGACTAATGTCTGTAATTCAGTTGCCGCGGTATCGAAGTTATTCGCTTCAATGGCGAACTTCGCTAAATAAAGACCGGCAAACTGACCATACAAGCTATCAGGGAATTCAGTTTTAAGTTGAGCTGCAACCGATTCTAATTCTGTTTTATCCGCTTCAGTTTGTTCTGCTAATGGCTTAGTCGCCTTGTTAACTAACTGCTGATAAATACTTGAAGCCGCTTCACCTTGGGCACGCTGGTTTTCTTGATAACCATTCCAACCAAAATAACCACCTAAAACAACAACGACCGTGACGATTAGGCTTTTGCCATTTTCATTCCACCACTTTTTGATCGCTTCTACTTGTTCTTCTTCAGTTCTTAATTCTTCAGACATTCCCAATACTCCGTTTAAAAATACTTCTTATTGTAATTTCTTAAATGCGCCCGCTTAAACTAGCTGAGCAGCCAACCAATTAGCAATTTCATCATTATTTAGCTCAACCTGTTCACCATCTTCAGTTAATGGTTTTATGCGAACACGCTTAGCTTGCACATCATCGTCTTCCAGCAGGATGACGTAACGGGCACTGCTATTTTGAGCTTTTTTCATCTGACTCTTATAGCTACCACCGCCACAGTGCGTTTGTACACGCACTTGTGGTTGCTGTTGACGAATTTTATCCGCTAACAGTAACGCAGCTTGATCCGTATCGCCACCCAGAGCAGTGATATAAACGTCAAGAGTTGTATTAACTTGAGCCGGAATCGCGTCTAACGTCTCTAATAACAAGATTAATCGCTCAATACCCATAGCAAAACCAACCGCAGGAGTTGGCTTGCCACCTAACTGCTCGACTAAACCATCATAACGACCACCCGCACAAACCGTTCCTTGAGAACCTAGTTTGTCGGTTACCCATTCAAATACCGTTTTGCCATAATAATCCAAGCCACGTACTAAGCGCTGATTAATCTGATACTGAACACCTGCGGCATCTAATATCTGAGTCAGCTTAGCGAAGTGCTCACGACTTTCATCATCAAGGAAGTCATGTAATGCTGGCGCATCGTTAAGCAAGGTTTGAGTGCCTTGATCTTTAGAATCCAAAATACGTAATGGATTCGTCTCTAAACGACGCTGACTGTCTTCATCTAGCTGATCTTTAATTGGCGTTAAGTATTCAACTAAGGCCGCTTTATAATCAATACGCGTTTGTGCACTACCAATGGTATTCAGTTGCAGCTCAACCGCTTCTTCAATGCCCAACTGACGCCATAAACGCGCTGTCATCAAGATCACTTCGGCATCAATATCCGGGGTCGCCATGCCAAAGGTTTCTACACCAATTTGGAAGAACTGACGGTAACGACCTTTCTGTGGACGTTCATAACGGAACATTGGGCCGATATACCACAGGCGCTGGCTTTGATTATTACTTAATAATGAGTGCTCTTCGCAAGCGCGTACACAGCTAGCGGTACCTTCAGGTCGTAGGGTTAAGCTTTCGCCATTCCGATCGTCAAAGGTATACATTTCTTTTTCAACAATATCGGTAACTTCACCGATAGAACGCTTGAATAAGTGTGTTTGCTCAACCACAGGCATACGGATTTCTTGATAGCCATAACCACCTAATACCGCTTGCACACTCGATTCCAAATACTGCCAAACCGGAGTTTGCGTTGGAAGTACATCATTCATGCCACGAATGGCTTTAATCTTCTTGTTAGCCAAGAGATTTTCCTTCTATTAATATCTATCTAACTATCTGTAACGATAACGTCTTTTAATGCTTCGGCTTTTTTAGCGGCACCTTCACGCACCATGGCCTCTAGACCATCTAACAACTCTTCATTTTTCAATTTTTCTGCTGGTTTGCCATCAATATAAATCAAGTTATTTGGCGAACCACCGGTTAAGCCCACATCCACTTCTTTCGCTTCACCCGGCCCATTAACCACACAACCGATAATCGCAACATCAATCGGCGTACGAATATCTTCCAGACGATTTTCTAATTCGTTCATGGTTTTAATCACATCAAAGTTCTGACGTGAGCAAGATGGACAAGCAATAAAGTTAACCCCACGAGAGCGTAACTTTAATGACTTAAGCATATCCCAACCGACTTTTACTTCTTCAATCGGGTCGGCCGCCAATGACACGCGAATGGTATCGCCAATGCCATCAAACATTAACAAACCTAAGCCAATCGAAGATTTAACGGTACCACCACGCAAACCGCCCGCCTCAGTAATACCTAAGTGCAATGGCTGCTCAATTTGATCAGCAATTTTACGATAAGCCGCCACTGTCATAAAAATATCAGAGGCTTTAAGGCTTAGTTTAAAATCTTGGAAATTCTGTCGATCTAAAATATCGATATGGCGCATGGCGGATTCAACCAAGGCATCCGGCGTTGGTTCACCGTACTTAACCTGCAAATCTTTTTCTAGCGACCCTGCGTTTACCCCAATGCGAATCGGGATGCCGTTATGGCGTGCAGCGGCAATCACTTCTTTAATTCTATCTTCGCGTCCGATATTACCTGGATTAATTCGTAGGCAATCTACCCCAAGGTCAGCTACTTTTAAGGCAATTTTATAATCGAAGTGAATATCGGCAACTAACGGTACAGACACTTGTTTTTTAATTTCACCAAAGGCATCCGCCGCATCCATTGAAGGCACAGAGACGCGAACGATATCAACACCGGCATCTTGCGCGCGCTTAATCTGCGCAACGGTGGCCGCAACATCTTCCGTTTTGGTATTGGTCATGGTCTGAACCGAGATAGGGGCATCACCACCTACCGGTACATTACCGACCCAAATTTTTCGGCTTTTACGTCTAACGATTGGGGAATGTGAATGTATGCTCATAATTCGCTGCCGTTACCCTAGTGTTCTTTAATTGTCTTATGTTAAACGCTGTTTTAAAGCGTATCGCGATAACGCTGATACTCTGAGGACTGAGGAAAATCAGCCTTTAGTTGAGTCGCATAATCGTTAACTAATTTTTCATTTTGATTCAATCGGCTTAACTTAATACCCAACCAAAGGGAGTTAGCGGAATGCAGACTCTGCTTACGCTCTACAATGCGGGTAAAACGATCAAAATATTGCTGCGCTTCATCATAACGACGTTTTTCAAACAATAAGGTCGATAAATTAACTAAAACCGGGGCATTAAAACGTTGTACTTTCAGCATACGTTCATAGGTGGTAATGGCTAGATCAACTTGACCATTACGGTAATAACACAGACCTAAATTTTGATACGCCTTGCCACGCTGCTGATATTCAACATCACGAGCGGCATTTTTTAAATGCTTACAGGCTTCTTCATAACGGCGATGCTGCATTAAAAACATGCCGTAGTTATATTGCCCTTGACTAAAATCGTCATCAAGGTCGATACTTTTTAAGAAATACTCTTCCGCTAATTCAGGTTCACGCTCAGACTGTAATAACAACGCCATGGCATTATTGGCCGGAGCATAATCCGCATTAATTTCTAATGCACGGTTAATCCGTGTGCGAGCACGATCGAAACGACCTTGCTGAATATAACCCAAACCTAACTGCGTATAATTATCGACGGCCTTTTCAGGATCGGCCTTTCGCGTTAAACGACTTTCTATCGTCGTTACGCAGGCAGATAATAACAAACTGCCACACAATAATATTACAAGCTGAAGCGACTTCATGCAGATTATCCTTTAATCATTAACCTGTTGCAGATCAATATACTTTTGCTGCCTACGGGTTCTATCTTCTACCTTGCCGACCAACTGGCCACAAGCCGCGTCGATATCATCGCCGCGAGTTGAGCGAATAGTGACAATAAAACCGCGTTCATGCAATAAATCACGGAAACGATAGGTGCGATTATTACTTGGACGCTCATAACCCGAGTTAGGGAATGGGTTAAAAGGGATTAAATTAATTTTGCACGGTGTATCTTTTAATACTTTGGCCAATTCTTCGGCCTGCTCAACGCTATCGTTTACATCTTTAATGATCGTGTATTCGATGGTAGCTTTACGACGATCAGGCAAGTTTTCTAAATAACGATTGGTTGCTGCTAATAACTCTTTAATTGGGTACTTTTTATTAATCGGTACCAGTACGTCACGTAAATCATCAGTCGGTGCATGCAACGATACCGCTAGGGAAACATCACTCACCTCCCCTAGTTTATCCATCATAGGCACAACACCAGAAGTACTTAACGTCACTCGGCGTTTCGACAAGCTATAAGCAAAGTCGTTCAACATCAGTTCCATCGAGTCGACAACGTTATCAAAGTTTAATAGCGGCTCACCCATGCCCATCATCACCACATTGGTAATACGGCGAACACGTTTTTCTCCAGGGGTATCCAAGCACTGTGAGGCAACAAAAACCTGACCAATAATTTCAGCCACGCTCAAATCACGGTTAAAACCTTGCTTGCCGGTAGAGCAGAAGCTGCAATCTAACGCACAACCAATTTGCGAACTAACGCATAGCGTGCCGCGTTCTTTCTCAGGAATATAAACTGTTTCAATGGAGCTGCCACCTGGCATGCGCATCACCCACTTACGGGTACCATCAACAGACGTTTGATCATAAACAATTTCCGGCAGGCTAATTTCAGCAACTTCAGCCAGCTTTGTGCGCATCGCCTTGCTCATATTCGTCATTTTATCGAAGTCAGACTCACCCAACTGGTGAATCCACTTCAACATTTGCTGCGTGCGGAACTTCTTTTCCCCTAAGCCTTCAAAAAACGCATCCATTTTTTTAGGCGATAAGCCTAATAGATTGACTTTTTCGATCGGCGTTTTGGCTTTTTCTTCGGCCTCTAATCGATCTAGGGCTTCAAAATCAGTGGCTTGGTTTTCTATCGATTGTTCGTCTGTCATCTTGGTCACCGGGCAGTGGGAGTATCATCCTGAGCGGATAAACCATTTCGTTTGTATTCTAAAACGTAATTACACGTAGAAAACACAAGGGAAATGGCATGCTTTAAAACTGAGAAAGCAGCGTGCAGTCAAAGATTGCACACTGCTCTCAAAAGCAGGTATTCGTTAAAACACCTTCTAACTAGAAATTAACCGCGTGGGCAAAGTTCTGCGTCAGAGAAGAAATACGCGATTTCACGAGCAGCAGACTCTAAAGAATCAGAACCGTGAACAGCGTTAGCATCGATGCTTTCAGCGAAGTCAGCGCGGATAGTACCAGCGTCAGCTTCTTTAGGGTTAGTTGCGCCCATTAGGTCACGGTTCTTAAGAACAGCGCCTTCGCCTTCTAAAACCTGAACCATAACTGGACCAGAAGTCATGAAGCCAACCAAATCTTTGAAGAAAGGACGCTCAGAGTGCTCAGCGTAAAAACCGCCAGCTTTTTCGTCATCCAACTGAACCATTTTAGAAGCAATTACTTGCAAGCCAGCTTTTTCGAAACGGCTGTAGATTTCGCCGATTACGTTTTTAGCAACTGCGTCAGGCTTAACAATAGAAAAAGTGCGTTCGATCGCCATGATTATTCTCCAATATATGAATGTAAGGGTATAAAAAACCTGCGGAGTATACGCAGGTTTTGCTGAAATTAGAATGGAATTTATAACTATTACTGCAGCCAAGGACAAGCCAGTTCACATAGTCAGCTTGATTGCTTAACTTTTAACCAGTCAAGCGATCACATAAGGCCTTAACCAACGACTAGCGCAGTGCCGCGAGCACTCGCTCAACTTCCGCCAGAGCAAAATCAATGTCAGCTTCCGTTGTATAGCGCCCCACACTAAATCGAATTCCAGCATGAGCCAATTCATCCGCTACCCCCAAGGCCTTAAGCACATAAGACGGTGCAACACTGGCTGAATTACAAGCCGATCCAGAAGAAACCGCCAACTGAGCCAAGGAAGCTAATAGAATTTCACCATCAACCCCAGAAAAACTAACATTCAGATGATTGGGACTGCATTGAGTCCCATGAGAATTACGTTCAATACCGCCAATTACCTCAAGGCCTGCCCACAACTTATCTCGCAATATTAAACTATGCGCAATCTCAGCCTCCAAGTTAGCCATCACTAACTCAGCGGCCTTGGCAAACCCAACTATTTGATGAGTTGCTAAAGTACCGGAACGCATGCCGCGCTCATGCCCACCACCATGAATCTGCTGATAGACTTTAACTTCAGGGGATTTACGCACATACAATGCACCAATACCCTTTGGTCCATACATTTTGTGCGCGCAAATTGACATCAGATCGACACCCAAGTCAGCAACATCAATCTCTAACTTACCTGTGCCTTGGGCAGCATCACAATGCAATAGCGCATCATGATTCGACAATACTTTAGATACCGCTTTAATATCCGTAACATTGCCAATTTCATTATTCACTAACATCAGGCTCACTAAGCGAGTATTCGGGCGCAACGCCTGCTTAACTTGCTCAGGGGAAATTAACCCCTCTTCGCCTGGCTTTAAATAAGTGATTTCAAACCCTTTACCTGCCATATAATCGCAAGTATCTAAAATCGCCTTATGCTCAATACTGGAAGTAATAACATGACCAGACTCAAAACCTTCTAGCACACCTTTAATCGCGAGGTTGTTTGATTCTGTTGCGCCACTGGTCCAGACAATCTCACGATTACTGGCACCGATTAATTTGGCTACAGCAATGCGAGCACTTTCAACAGCTTCTTCAGCTTGCCAGCCAAAACGGTGAGAGCGCGAAGCGGGATTGGCAAAATTGCCTTCCAGGGTAAGGTGCTGCGCCATGACTTGGGCAACTTCCGCAGCAACAGGAGTCGTTGCTGCGTAATCTAGATATACAAGGTTCATGCTTTA
>CAJVZR010000103.1 GCA_913019965.1 uncultured Oleispira sp. | reverse complement strand
TTCGTCGACTAATTTTCGACGCACTGTCCAAGGTGCCATATTTAATTGCTCAGCCACCTGATCCAAGGTTGGCGTAGAGCCGTTCAAAAGCGGCGTAATAACTCGCGCAACCTTCTCACTAAAATTCAGCCCCATGCGTACCTTTTCAAGATCGGCATCCGCCTGACGCTTTAATAATTCATAAGTCGAAGCGCAGCCATGAATCACTTTATAACTTAGCGCCTGAGGTTTGATAATCACCGCATTGTAAGGCTGAGAAAATCGCACTTCACAATTAAAATATTCACGATACATGTGACTGTATTCCGGCTCATCAAACTCAAAGCACATGGCTTCAATGCAATCGTCCTGCCCAGTTAGCCACTTTGCTAGGCTATACCAACCAGATAATACCGAATCGACCACAAATAAATTGAAACTGTTATAGGGACTGATTGAGTAGAACTGAGCAATACCATATCCCTCTGACATATAAAATGCAGAGCGCCCGCGGGCGTTATAGCTACTCAGCAATTCATAATGACAGATACTTTTGCAGGCACTTTTTAAATCTGCCGCTGAAAGCGCCATCAACCCCGCCACACCTAAATTGGTCGCACTGGTTTGTGAGCCCATTTCTAGACCTAACCAAGGTTTTTGAGAATACTGAATACTGGCAAAACCCAGGCGCATAAAACGAGGAATACTAATTCGAGCATCAGGAGAGGCCATGGTAATTTCAGTAAGTCCGAATTGCTGCAAGATCAGCTGCGGATTACTATCCAGAGCCAACATCGCTTTACGCAGAATTTCGACATACGATACTGAAATATCACCCAACTTCATATTTACCTTCCTATCCTGTAATCGCTACAACCATCAATGATAATAAAATAATGCAAACAATAAACATTGATCTGTTAACTTCAGTTATTTTTCAATTTTAACCTGTCGCTCTGCCATTAGCTAACTAAAATAAAAATAGAGTGATTAGATTAATTTAAGAAAACTGGAGAACTCCCGTGAACGACATCTCATCCAACCCTCATAATAGCGATACCAGTGATCAGGCTTACCCCCACCTATTAGAACCACTAGATTTGGGCTTTACCCAGTTAAAAAACCGCACCCTAATGGGTTCAATGCACACCGGCTTAGAAGAAGCGCCCAATGGCTACAACCGCCTCGCACAATTTTATAGAGAGCGAGCCGAAGCCGGAGTTGGCTTAATCGTCACCGGCGGCATTGGACCGAACGAAGAAGGCAGTGTATTTAAAGGAGCAGCAAAACTAACCACAGAAGAAGAACGAGACCATCATAAGATCATCACCCAAGCGGTACATGAAGCCGATGGTAAGATTTGTATGCAGATTCTTCATGCCGGCCGCTATGCTTACAACCCTGACAATATTGGCCCTTCAGCGATCCAAGCGCCCATTAACCCCTTCCCTCCTCGGGAGTTAAGTGCGGAAGAAATTGAAGGCCAAATTCAAGACTTTTTACGCTGCGCCGATCTTGCACAGCAAGCGGGCTATGATGGCATCGAAATCATGGGCTCCGAAGGTTATTTTATTAACCAATTCATCTGCACCCAAGCCAATCAACGTGATGACGATTGGGGTGGCGATTACGAAAACCGTATTCGCTTACCGATTGAAATAGTACGTCGAACTCGTGAACAAGTCGGCAATCGCTTTATCATCATTTATCGCTTGTCTATGCTGGATTTAATCGATAATGGCAGCACGTGGGAAGAAGTAGTTTTACTCGCCAAAGCAATAGAAAAAGCCGGCGCCACCCTGATCAATACTGGCATTGGCTGGCACGAAGCTCGTATTCCAACCATTGTCACCAGTGTTCCTCGCGCCGCTTTTGCCGATGTCACCGCCAAATTAAAATCCGAAGTCAATATTCCTCTCATCACCTCTAACCGAATCAACATGCCTCAGGTAGGTGAAGATATCATCGCCAGCGGTAAAGCCGATATCGTCTCTATGGCACGACCCTTCCTAGCCGACTCAGAGTTTGTTAAAAAGGCGATGGAAAACCGCGCAGATGAGATCAATACCTGCATCGCCTGCAACCAGGCCTGCTTAGATCATACCTTCGTTAATAAACTCACCAGCTGCCTAGTTAACCCAAGAGCCTGTCACGAAACCGAGCTACAATACATTCCTACAACGACGATCAAGAAAGTAGCTGTTATTGGCGCTGGCCCAGCGGGCATGGCGGCTGCTACCGTCGCAGCAGAGCGAGGTCATGATGTAACGCTATTTGATTCACGAGCTGAAATTGGCGGCCAATTTAATATCGCCAAAACCATTCCAGGCAAAGAAGAGTTTTACGAAACCATACGTTATTTCAATAAACGTGTTGAAGTGACTGGGGTAAAACTACAAATGAATACTCGCGTCAGTGCAGAGTCTTTAAAAGGCCAGGGCTTTGACGAAGTCTTATTAGCGACAGGGATATCACCACGAACCCCCGAGATTCCCGGTATTGAGCATGAGAAAGTTCTTACCTATCTGGATGTATTAAAAGACAAAAAGCCCGTCGGGAAAAAAGTCGCCATCATTGGTGCAGGTGGCATTGGATTCGATGTTGCCGAAGTACTGGTCCATGGTGACCACCCCTCACCTAGCTTAGATGTTAAAGACTTCATGAAAGAATGGGGGGTCGATTTAAGCGTTAAAAGCCGTGGTGGTGTCGCAGGGGTTCAAGCGCAAGTGACTCCCAGTGTGCGTGAAGTCTTCTTATTACAGCGCAAAACCTCCAAGGTCGGTGCTGGCCTAGGTAAAACCAGCGGCTGGATTCATAGAGCCGTATTGAAAAATAAAGGAGTCCATATGATACCTGGGGCGAGCTATGACAAGATTGATGACCAAGGCCTGCATATAACGATTGCTGACCAACAGCAAATAATTGATGTGGATACAATCATACTCTGTGCAGGACAAGAGCCCTTGCGAGAATTACAAACCGATATTGAGGACCTAGGTATCAAGGTCACCCTAATTGGCGGCGCTGATGTAGCATCTGAATTAGATGCTAAGCGAGCGATCAAACAAGGATCTGAGGTGGCGGCAGAACTATAAGCTCAAAAGAAATATAAAAAGCAGCCTTAGCTGCTTTTTATATTTTATTGATTAACGACGCCCTTTCTTTCGCATCGATTTAGGCGCTTGATACTCTTCAAGACCCAAAACCTGACGCTTAAAAGTAGAACCTACAGGATTTTCTCCAACCCAAATATTTAAGATGGCATCATTAAGGTCTTTCCCAGGGATAATCCCTTTCACTTCACCTTTAATAACAATACGAGAACCGACACCCGGCACCCATTCAATATAACCTTCTTGGCCTTTCTTAAGACTACCCTCAAACATATCAACCATCAGCTGGAGGCGCTCTTCCAAATTCAAGGCCTCCTCAGTACTGAGGTTCAATTGCAGAGCATCATACATCGCTTTCGCCATGCGGCGTCCACTGATGCGTTTCATCACTACCTGAAAAACCATGCGCTTATATTCATCGGCTTCGACCAAAGCCAGTTCATCAGAAATTGGATTCTCCACATACAGCTTGCCGATATAGGTATCGACAACGCCATAATAAATCCGCATGGCTGCACCATTTAACTTTAATTCAGCATGCTGACTAGTCGCCGGTATCACTTGAGGAATTTCATAGCCATCAATCGTCAAGGCTGATGAAGAAAAAGGCAGCAGCAATAGAAACAGCAATGGGACAATACGAGTAAATAGTTGCGAACGCTTCATAGCATCACCTTGACTGATTTATTATTATTTTGTGAACTTGCCCACACTATAAGGGGAACCAGTAATCACTGACAAGGGTTTAACTTATGAATTAGAGTAAAGACACTAGTGCTTTCGACATACTAAGCCAGCTAGACATAATACGCCTCATTAATTAGTACGAACGTACAGCAAGCATTAAACCATGATAAAAAACTAACTATTTTTGATCATTAAGGCTTTTAGCTCATGCAGCTCATCACGCAATTGAGCGGCTTGCTCGAATTTCAACTCTTTCGCAGCCATATACATCTCGTCTTCAATCTCAGACATTCGCTTGGCAATTTGAGGCGGAGTTAATTTCTCAAGAGAGACAGAATAATCAGCAGCATCTTCAGCAACCTGACGCTGTAAAGAGCGCTTATCCTTACCTGCCTTTTTATCACGGTTAGCTCGGCCACCAGGAGCAACTGCCGCTTGTAGAATATCTTCTACCGACTTAGTAACACCCTTAGGTACAATTCCCTGAGCTTCATTATGCTCTTGCTGCTTCTTGCGACGACGGACTGTTTCATCAATCGCCTTTTTCATCGAATCCGTTTCTTTATCGGCATAAAGAATGGCAATACCATTGAGGTTTCGTGCCGCACGACCAATGGTCTGAATTAAAGAACGATGTGAACGTAAAAACCCTTCTTTATCCGCATCAAAGATTGCAACTAAAGAAACCTCCGGAATATCCAGACCTTCTCGAAGTAAGTTAATGCCTACTAACACATCAAACTCACCTAGACGTAAATCACGAATGATCTCTACCCGCTCAACCGTATCGATATCGGAGTGCAAATAACGCACGCGTACATCATGCTCAAGTAGATAATCAGTCAGATCTTCAGCCATACGCTTAGTTAAAACGGTAATTAAAACGCGCTCACCCTTAGCCGTACGCTGATGTATTTCACCCAGAACATCATCAACCTGACCCACTTGCCCAGTTTCAAGGTTTGCAGTCACTGGCCTAATTTCAATAATTGGGTCTAATAAACCTGTTGGCCGTACAACCTGCTCAACCACATTATCCGCATGCTCTTCTTCATAAGTGCCCGGAGTTGCCGAAACAAAAATGGTTTGCGGTGCAATGGACTCCCACTCCTCAAACTTCATTGGCCTATTATCAAGAGCCGAAGGTAAGCGGAAGCCAAACTGCACTAAGTTTTCTTTACGCGAACGGTCACCACGATACATCGCGCCTATTTGAGGAACCGTCACATGGGACTCATCAACAAAAACTAAGGCATCTTTAGGTAAATAATCAAATAACGTCGGTGGCGCATTCCCGGACGGACGCCCAGACAAATAACGAGAATAATTTTCAATACCTGAGCAATAACCCAACTCACGCATCATCTCTAGATCATAGCGAGTACGCTGCTCAATACGCTGCGCTTCCACAAGCAAGTTATTATCCTTAAATTGCTTAATCCGCTCTTCTAACTCAACCTCAACAAGGTCAACCGCATCTAAAATCGTCTGGCGCGGAGTCACATAGTGAGTTTTAGGATAAATCGTCGCTCGCGCTAAACGCTGTACTAAATGCCCCGTTAATGGATCGAATTGACTAATTTGTTCAACTTCATCATCAAACAACTCGATTCGAATGCCTTCATCATCAGATTCAGCCGGGAAGATATCGATCACATCCCCACGCACACGATAATTACCTCGGTGGAAATCCATATCATTACGGGTATATTGCAGCTCTGCTAAACGATGCAAAACCGTGCGCTGATCAATCTGATCACCCACTTCGATATGCAGCATCATTTTTAAATACGATTCAGGATCACCCAAACCATAAATTGACGAAACACTGGAAATAATGACTACGTCTCGGCGCTCTAATAATGATTTGGTGGCCGATAAACGCATCTGTTCGATATGCTCGTTAACCGAGGCATCTTTATCAATAAAGGTATCAGACGCGGCAACATAAGCTTCAGGCTGGTAATAATCGTAGTAAGAAACGAAATAACCTACCGCATTATTCGGGAAGAATTCTTTGAATTCTCCGTATAGCTGTGCGGCCAGAGTCTTATTATGAGCCATAATCAAGGCTGGGCGTTGCTGCTCAGCGATGATATTGGCCATAGTGAAGGTCTTACCAGAACCTGTAACACCTAATAAGGTTTGACGTAAAAGTCCATCCTCTAAGCCTTCGATCAGCCCCTTGATCGCAGTGGGTTGATCCCCTGCTGGCTGATACTTGGAATTGAGTTCGAACTTTTTGTCTTTCATAATCTTAATTTACTTCTATTAGCTCAATAAGCTTATTTACTGTTAATCAATGCAGAGCGAATCAGCGCAACAAAGATACCCAAGAATAAACCTAGAATACCACCCAAAACTACAAACAAGGTAAAGCGAGGAGCTAACTGCATAAAGCCACCACGGACTTGAGGTGCTGAATTTGCCACATATACTTGAGCATGACTTTCAATGGTTAATTCACGTATCGCTTCAACAAACTGACCGACATTCTGCTGGATTTCATTTAGGTCTTTTTCAATATTAATTAAAGCGCCTTTTAAAATCACTTCAGGACTGATTTTCATGGCTTTATCTGAGGAGGTACCCAATAAAATCGAAATTTCTTTTTCTAGAGACAACAGTTCTTCAACAGCGGTGATACGACGATCGAATAATTGCTTACGAGTATCTACAGCACCCAATTTAGTACCTAGCTGTAAAAGTGAATCCAAGAAAGATTGATCAAATTGCCCCGCATTACCTTGTAAATTTTGATCAGAACGATTTGAGCCTTGCTGATTTTTATCGGAACCGAGTTGCTCTAGGGCCAGATCATAGGAATTAATTAACTTTGTTAAACGCGCGTGCTCTAAATCCAATAAACGCTGACGTGCAAATAAGCGAACTTGAATTGCTGAATCAGCTTTGGCTAATGCTGCTGAGTTAGAATAAGCAAATTCACGTAGAGGGCCAATATCGCGATCACCTAAGGCGGTTAAACGACGTTGAACGTCTTCAATACTCATGTTATTTACCACTAAACTACTAGTGCCACTTAAATCAGAAAGTTGCAATACCGCCAAACTCAAAGAGTTTAAGTAGTTAGATGCTTGATCATAATTATCAATTAAGTTACTACCTTTTGAAATTTTGAACGGTACCAAGGGGCGTGTAATGTCTGCATCCATTAAACCACGTTCAATTGATAGCTTGGCCCATTCGTCAACCAGAACTTGTAAGAAAGAAGATGCTTGTTGACTATTAATTGGAAGTGCTGATAAATCAAGACTAACGGTCACATATCCACGCCCAGATTCATGCAAGTCTTTTAAAATCTGCTCTCCTGCCACACGAACCTCATCAGGTGTTTTCGCATTGGCTAATATCCCAGCTAATTTAATTTCACTGGCTTTAAGAATACTATTAGAGATTTCTACTCGGATAGATTGCTCCAGAACCCCTAAAGGAACATCTAATCCTGAAGTAGTTACCGCTTTTTGTAATACACTACTGGTAATCAGATCTCTAGGAGAAAAAGCAATACCATTAGGGTACTTGGACTTATCTTCAGACAAAAAAGATAAAGATATAGGATAATCAATGCTTGAAGCCGTAGAAAAAGAAGCTTTAGAAAAATGAAAACCTAAAACGGTAACAGTCGTCAATATCATCATACCGATGACCAACCCACGTTGACGCCATATATTTTTAATCAAATCAATCAAATCAATTTCATCATTTGCCGCTGTATTGGCTAGTTCCGCATTCGTAGAAGCTGTATTCATATTATTATCCTTGACACCATCCTGACTCATTAATTACTCCAATATCACATAGCTAAAACTAAAAGCCTCAAGAAAGACTCTTCATTTATATCCAGCAGAATACCTGATTTTTCTTTGATATTAATACGATTTTATCTAAATACTTAAAATCACTGGTTTTTTTTAGTATAATGCGGCGGTTTTTATCTAAAACTGCCTTTATCGAATATTTATTAGTCAATTACTCGGACTAATTTTATATTAAAGGTCACTACTTAATTGCTGTTTTTAGAGGATAAGATCTTGGATCTTCAATTGTCTGATCGCGTACAAAATATTAAACCGTCCCCAACATTGGCTGTGACGAACCGTGCTGCTGAACTTCGTGCCGCAGGTAAAGATATTATTGGCTTAGGTGCCGGTGAACCTGATTTTGACACCCCTAAACACATTAAAGACGCAGCGATTGAAGCGTTAAATAACGGCTTCACCAAGTATACCGCAGTTGATGGTACGCCTTCTTTAAAGAAAGCCATTATTGATAAGTTTCAACGTGATAACGCCTTAAGCTATCAACCCAGCCAAATTCTAGTTTCGTGCGGTGGAAAGCAAAGTTTCTTCAACATGGCGCTTGCACTTTTAAACGCAGGCGACGAAGTCGTCATTCCAGCACCGTACTGGGTTTCGTATCCAGACATGGTCCGTATCGCAGAAGGCACTCCCATCATCGTAGAAACGGAACAGTCCAACCGTTTTAAAATGACGGCTGCTCAATTAGAAGCCGCTATCACACCAAGCACCAAACTAGTGGTACTCAACAGCCCAAGCAACCCTTCTGGCGTAGCTTATACTGAGGCTGAATTAAAAGAATTAGCCGCTGTATTGTTGAAATTCCCTAAAGTACTAATAGCAACCGATGACATGTACGAACACATTCTTTGGGCTGAAGGTGGTTTCCATAACATTTTAACCGTATGCCCTGAGCTTTATGATCGCACTATCGTCATGAACGGCGTATCTAAAGCTTATAGCATGACGGGCTGGCGCATTGGTTACATTGCAGGCCCAGAAGCTTTAGTGAAGGCGATGAAAAAGATCCAATCACAAAGTACTTCAAACCCAACGTCAATTTCTCAGTACGCTGCAGAAGCCGCATTAAATGGCAGCCAAGATTGTGTACAAGAGATGCTCAGCGCATTCAAAACTCGCCATAACTACGTAGTTAAAGCCCTAAACGAACTCCCCGGAGTCGAATGTATTGAAAGCGACGGTACTTTCTACGCCTTCCCAAGCTTCAAAGGTGCAATGAAAGCAACAGGCTGCGCAACTGATGTCGAGTTTGCAGAAAAGCTGTTGATCGAAGCTGAAGTAGCTTTAGTTCCCGGCTCAGCGTTTGGAACCCCAGGTCACATGCGCTTATCTTACGCGACTAGCATGGAAAACCTAGAGACAGCAATTAGCCGTTTAGCAAAGGCCTTAAAATAGACTCATTTTAAAAGCAAAGAAGAAACTCTTTATAAATCAAAGAGTTCGCAACAGTATTTTTTCTCAAATATTTCAAAAAAGTTAAAAAATACTGTTGACACAAACGAAGGGCATCAGCATAATGCACGCACTTCAACGGAGTTCCCCGATAGCTCAGTTGGTAGAGCAGTAGACTGTTAATCTATTGGTCGCTGGTTCAAGTCCAGCTCGGGGAGCCAATCTTACATCATCCTGATGAAATTTAGTTTTTCATACCTCTTTCGTTGAATCTACTCTAAAATATACAAGACTATTTAAACATACCCTTGCTGCAGTTTTGCAGAGAGCCAAAGGAAAAGGCATGATCCGCTATTTACTCAATGCGCCAAGACCAACCAAACGCCTCATCTCCATCAGTTACGATATTTTAGCCGTTCCCCTTTCCATCTATTTAGCCCTATCTTTAAGGCACGGCACTTTAACCCCAGAAGTTCCTAGCAGCGTATGGACAAGCATTGGACTAACCACCATCGCTTCCATCATTATTTTCATGCGCTTAGGCCTATACCGAGCAGTAGTACGCTTCATGGCCGAAAGAGCTTTTGGCAGCTTAATGGTTGGCAGCAGCTTATCAGCACTAACATTAGCGACTAGCTCTTTTCTAATACAGGCACAAATGCCCCGCTCTGCTGTTATCATTTATTTATTTTGTGTGTTGATTTTTATCGGTGCTCCGAGACTATTCATTCGCGCTATTGTCAGCCAGATGAGCAAAAACGGCACTGAACAAGTTCTCATTTATGGAGCCGGCCAGCAAGGCATTGCCCTTGCCAACTCATTAATGACCAGTGATAAATTTCGCCCCTTAGCCTTTATTGACGACAATAAAAAGAAACAAAAATCGGTAATTCATGGCTTAAGAGTTTATTCACCCAATGAACTAGATGACTTATTAGATGAACAAATCAGCAAGGGTCAAAGTAAAAAGGTACTTCTAGCCCTAGGCTCTGCCTCAAGTTCGAAACGCAAACGCCTGTTAGAACAGCTAGCCAGCAAAAAAGTGGAAGTATTAACCACTCCCTCAGTAAATGACATAATCAGTGGTAGAGCAAAAATCGAAGAAGTTAAAAAAGTTGATATCGAAGACTTATTAGGCCGTGATCCTGTACCCCCCCGCAGTGAATTAATTCAGCAATGCATCACCGATCAAGTGGTAGCAGTCACTGGCGCGGGTGGCTCTATCGGCTCTGAAATTTGTCGCCAAGTGCTAATACAAAAGCCGAATAAACTGGTTTTAATTGAACTGAATGAGTACAGTTTATATGCTATTGAACAAGAGCTAAATCAACTAAAAGATGCTGAAGGCATAGAGCTAGATATCATTTCTATTTTAGGTTCGGTACAAAAAGAACACAGACTCAGCACCATTTTCTCGACATTTAAAGTCGATACGGTTTATCACGCCGCTGCATATAAACACGTCCCCATGGTTGAACATAATGTGGTCGAAGGGGTACGTAATAACGTCTTTGGCACCTGGTATTGCGCAGAAGCAGCGATTAAAGCACATGTTAAAAACTTCGTATTAATCAGCACAGATAAAGCCGTTCGTCCTACTAATGTCATGGGCACCTCCAAACGTGTTGCCGAACTGGTATTACAGGCCCTTGCCGAGCGTCAGAAAGAGACTCGGTTTACCATGGTTCGCTTTGGTAATGTACTCGGCAGCTCAGGCTCAGTAGTACCGCTATTCCATAAACAGATTCAACAAGGTGGTCCAATTACTGTTACCCATCCAGACATTATCCGTTACTTCATGACCATACCCGAAGCCGCACAGTTAGTGATTCAAGCCGGCTCAATGGGCAAAGGTGGAGACGTTTTTGTATTAGACATGGGTGAACCAGTTAAGATCACCGCCTTAGCTCGAAAAATGATTCACCTATCCGGATTAAGCGAAAAACACGAGCAAAACCCTAATGGTGACATTGCCATCGAATACTCTGGCTTACGCCCTGGGGAAAAGCTTTATGAAGAACTACTAGTAGGCGATAACGTAGAAGGCACAGATCATCCACGAATTATGACAGCCAACGAAATCCACCTCAGCTGGCCAGAAACTCACAACCTACTTAACCGCTTGGATAAAGCATGCCATGAATTTCATGTGGATGATGTAATTAATTTATTACTAGAAGCACCTGCCGCTTTTAATAAGCAAGGAGATTGCCCTGACTGGGTAAGAAATGCTTAATACTTGTTTATTCATATCAGCTATCTATTACAACAATGCCCCAGACTGATTTGCAATTTCATAGATAGGTAACTGCTAGACTATCTTACTATTAATCACAAGATTAATCTTTTGAACACCCAATAACTTATATAATTCAACCAAAGCGCACAACTTAGCCTCACCAGGCTGAGTTATCACAGGCTCAATACCCCACCCCACCCTTTCTAGCACCA
>CAJVZR010000102.1 GCA_913019965.1 uncultured Oleispira sp. | reverse complement strand
AAAAAAGGCGCTCTTATGAGCGCCTTTTTTGTGTGTACAGTTTTAATCTATTCTTGCTTCATCATTGCTTGCTGGGCTTGCATTAACGCTTGCTGTAAGCGCTGCTGAAGGTCATAAGCGTTGCCTAGAGACATGACGATGCGATTATTGATCACCGCATTACCTGGAGCTGATTTATGATGATTACCAAATTCAAATGTAACCTCATTACTGCCGACAAAGATATTTGAAATATCTCGGTAGCAATACTCTAAGTCGGGTGAAACATAGGCACTGATTTTGTTTTCTTCTTGTTGGCTCATTATTTTCTACTTATTAGCTCATTATTAGGACTTTAACTTGAGAGGGGGCTAAAGTCATTCCCGAAGGGGCGTTGGTCATATTCTGCAAGGCGGGAGAAAGCATTTTAGTCGCGGGTAACCCTCCGGTAAATACTTTTACACTCCCCATCATGCTGCGTGCTGGCCCCATCATCATGCCTGACATTACTCCACCAATAGCACCGGCATTATCACCCATGCTCATCGGCACTGTGGTAGCCATGTTATGGGCTGGCATCATTGAAATAAACTGTTTCATCGAGCACGTAGGTGGAATAGCCATGGGTAGCATAGCCGTATTCGGGTATGGAATTGGTGTCGGAATTGGCCCAGCAGGTGATGGAATTGGTGTTAAACACACATCGGGCATAGCGAATTGCATACCGCCTAAAGAGCAATTAGCAAACATAGTTTTTTCCTTAAATAATGATAATGCTTAAGCATTAACCCATGTGAATGTGTTCACCATCAATCTTGGTATCTTTTTGACTAACCATGATGGTGTGTTTTGAGTTCATGGTGTATAGCCCATCGACCTTGCGGCCCATTTGTGCGGCTTGTACCTGATCGGATGTATCCGTTTTACGCACATAAGTATTAAATTTTTGCACGGCCTGTTTTGCAAGGGTACTGATTAAATCACTCATGCTGTGAATATGGCGAATGTGGCTATGAAGTGTATCGCCTTTGATAATACCTTGCTGAAACTGTACGGTAGATTCAGTGGTTTGTTGTAGACTCTTTTGTGAAAAGTGGTTGATTTGTTCACTTCGAAAGATCAGATTTTTATCACTTGTAAGGCTTGTATTAGCGGCAAGTTGGATATTCATGGCTGAATCCTCCTTTCGCTGGAGTATGGCGATAATGTAGGCTTGCTGATGTTGGTCTTGACTAAATAGTACAATGTCATCCAGTTCAGGCTCAACGAGGCAGCTAAAAGCTTTTTGAGCGTTAATCTTTGTGCCTTCGTAATCCAGTTGGAAAAGCCCATCTTGGATCTTAACGACTCGGCCAGATACATTATTAGCGGTGGCGGGTGAGATCGGTACGATGTTATCTACTTGTAGATTCATTATTTACCCCATTGCTCGGCTTTTTTGAGCTGTTCATTAGTGCCTTGAGCAGAGGATTTATTCGCCCCACTCCAAACACACTTTTCGTCAAAGGATTCATGCATTTTAGCCATGTAGACATCAGCATGACTAAAATCGCACTCTGAAATAAAACTATTAGAAAGGTCCGAGTAAACAAGCTTTGCTTTATTAAAAATACAAAGCGTTATGCTTGCCTCTTTAAGCTGGGCCATTTCCAATTTAGCATTGCTGAAATCACACCCCAGCATAGTGGCCTTTTGCATACTGGCTTGATTTAAAATGGCCGAATTAAATTGAACGCCGCTAAGGTTGGCTTCATAAAGGTTGGTCATTTCCATATTGGCACCTGTGAAGTTGCATTTTTGAATGTCACTTCCTGTAAAGGCGCTTTGCTCTAATTGGCAATTACTGAAGTCGCATCCTTTGAGGTCGCATTCAATTAACTGACTTTGGCTGAGCTGCATTCCTGAAAAATCAATACCCGCGAGATTTGCTTTGGTAACAAATATCAACTCAAACTGGCATTCATTGATTGTGTTCTTACCCCAATCACAATTATTCAGCGTGGTTCTTAATAGAGTGCATTGCTTGTATTCAGCTTCATACAGCTGGCACTCATTGAAAACCGCCGTGTGCATATTCACCTTAAGAAATACAGCGTTGGATAAATTACACTGTTGAAAAACGCCTGAAATAATTTCACTGTTTAAGAAACGAGTAGCTTGAAGGTGACTCTGAATAAAATTAAATTGGGTTAGTTTACTATTTGAAAATTGGCAATCAATGAACTCCGCTTCTATAAAGTTCACTTCGGCACATGTAAGGTTTATGAATTGGCAGTCAATGAATTTACACTGGTTGAATAAGCACTGCTCTAAATTGGTCGAAGAGAAGGTGCAGTGTTTGAAGGTGATCTGAGAAAATATGCCACCACTGATGTCTTTTTCAGAAAAATCAAATTTATTGCAAGTTAACTGATTAAGTAACTCTCCCGCTTTAACTTGAGTGCTGAATTGGCTCGCATTAGCGGGTGCCTCAGGGATTAACATCTCCATTATGAGGGCCTCCAGTCTCGCAGAATCGTAGCATCTAGATTAGCATTGTGAAAACGAGTGCCTTTAATGGTGGCGCGAATGAAGTCCACTCCATACATGTTGGCCTGCTCAAGGTTTGTGTTGTTTATAATTGCTTTGGAAAGCATAGCTTCCATTAAATTAGCTCGTTTCATGCTGGCATTGGTTAATTTTGCTTTGCGAAACTGAGCTTGGTAACCATGGCAGTCATCAAAATTACTGCCCGCGAGGTTTGAAGAGGTAAAGTTACTACTCGCAATCTTTGCATGGCTGAAATTGTTACCTGCTAGATCCAAGCCTTGAAAGTTAGACTTATCTAGAATGGCATGACTGAAATCTATGTTCTCGAAATAGCTGGGCAACTGGTTGTCATCATTCTCAGCACTGCTAACAAAACAGTTACTTAGCATGTTTGCTTTATGAAAAACGGTATTTCGTAAGCTGCTGTTTGCCCAGGTGGTTGATGGCAGGCTGGCATGTTCAAAGCTGCAGTCATGTAATATGCAATTTATAAAACTGCAACTTGCCATACTTGCGTGATCAAAAACATTTTCTTTCATCGTTAATTCTAAAAAGGGCCAGTTTTCAATCTGACTAGAGGTGAAATTACATTGGTTGATGGTTAGCTCTAGTGCTTCGGGCTGCTTAATGCGTGAATGAGTAAAATTGCAGTGATTAAATATACTTTTTGATAATTTACTCTCGTTGAAACTAGCGCCAGAGAATACTGTCTCATCAAACTTTCCTGCACCTAGATTACTTTGGTCAAAATTTGCTTGAGTACAATCTGCGTTGCTTAAATCGGAGCGGACTAAGATGGCTCCAGAGAAGTTCGCGCCAATGAGGCTGGCACCTTTTAAATTTACTTGTTCCATTAAACAGTTGGAAAAATTAATACCATCCAAACTGAGCTCTGAAAGGTCAAGGCAGGCCCAGTCTTGGTTGCTAGCATCTTTATCGCCGTTAATAATTGCAAGTAGTTTGTTCCTTTGCTGATTGTCGTCATCGTGTGGAGAAAGGCCATGATTGGCAAAGTGTGCTCCCATTGCATAACCTTCAATAAACTTTAGTCTAGCCTGGGTCAGCTCGGTCTTAAGTTTACTCAACTCTCCTTGTTCAAGCTGTTCTAGCTTCTCTCTGGCCTGCTTAATTGCTGTTGAATCCGCCAGCATAGGGTTGCTTAGCATAATGTGGAGTTCTTTTTGGGCGGACAGTATTTCAGGTGATGTATTATCAACTTGCTGTATTAAGCTTTCACTATCTAACCTTGGCAATTTACTTAAGGGAGGTTCGATATCCTTATCGAATAAGCTTTTAAGGGAATTGATTTGACCTTCGATTAATTGGCGCTGATCACTAGTAAGCGAGTCAGAATCTTTGAGTTGTTGTGTTAATTGTTCAATTTGTGGCTTTATCTCTTCAAGAGCAATAATTTTCTTTGTCTCACTGAATTGATCGATTTCAGAAAAAATTTCATCAAGTTTCTTAAAAGAGAAATTTGAAAGGTCCAGTTCACTTGTTTTTCCCGAAGTCAGCCCTGGTAGTATTTCTTCCAATTTTTCTAAAAGTAGAGCAGCACCTTCATCTTTGTTAGTAGCTCCGAGAACAGCTTCTATTTTGCTAAGAGTTTCGCTTTTTTGTTGGTCGTTTAGGGCAGGATTCTCAAGTTGATTTTTGAGGTCTTGAATGGAGTCCTCAATTTTCTGATCTACAATGGATTTAATGGCTTCAGATTTACTATCAATGTTATCTGCAAGAGCACTTGCGGTACTGTTTTCAAATGCCGATTTTTGAAGAAGCTGCATAGCGCTAGCTTCGCCTTGAGGAATCAAGTCGAGTGTATTTAGGCTATCCTGTAAGGGATCTTTATCTCGGATGCGCTGTTCTAGTGATTGCTGGTAGTGCTTACTATCCCTGGGGCTATCGTTAGTGTTCTCATAGGCTAGTAATAAGTGGCTTATCTCTTCAGCCTCATCAGTTTTGGCTATCATGCCTCCGCGCCAGATTAATTGAATAATATCTTTATCTGGAAAAAACCAAACGGTATCTAAATGAAGTTTTACTTCTTTAAATTGCTGATGGCTTTCTTCACTCGTATCTTTAATGAAACAGCGCGGCAGTAAGCCTGGTAGATTACCTTTCTGCAACGCATTTTCTGGATGCATATTATGTAGTTCGAAAGCTTCATCACCATTAAAAAAGCCATTACTCCACTGGTTTTCTGCCGCATTCATAAATAAGCGCCAGTCCATGTCTTTAGGGTAACCAGGAAAAAAGTTTTCCATGTAGTGGTTATCGTAAGTTCCTTGATATTGGGCCCGTTGAGGCCACGATGGATCTAATGGCGCAAAGCTAGCGGGAGAATAGGGGCTATTATTATTCGTTATTGTCTCTGAAGGGGATTCGGTATTGGGTAAATCGTCTGTCTTAAACCCTTTGCCGTTTGGGTTAAGGTTATACGCATCACCACCAAAAGCATGTTGGTAATCTAGAGGCATGCTTTCAAATGTATCAGGAGAGCTAGGAAGTCCCGCGAGCCATTGGCGCTTACCAAATACGTTGATTGTTTTTTCTTGGTCAGCGATTTTTACAGTAGCTTGTCCAGCATTAACGGCCTTACCCTTGCCTGCATATAAAGAGCCATTGAGAAGCCACTCAGCTCTAGGTTTAGGCATGCCCATGTCCAGCATGGGAACTTCCCCCATACTGGCGATAACATCGGCAATGCAATCGTGCTGGAGTTCTATTTTGCCTGTAGAAATACGCATGAATAGAGAAGGGGAAACCACCCAGTGAAATTGCTTGTTCTGTTCAAGGGTTCGCTGATTATGCATAATTTGCATAGGGCTATATATTTTCATTAAATGAATCCAAATTCCCTATTAAGAAAATACAACTAGATAGCTGGTATCCAGTTTAACGTTAGCTTGATCAAGGTCTAGGGCGATGTTAGCTAATTCCATTATGCTGCTATTTAGCTTTATCTCTGCTTTCTCAAGGTCGGTTACTTTCTTGGTTGCACATACTGCTTGAGCCATTGACGCACCAATGCCATTTCCGCTGTATTCAAATTTGCCGTTATTGAGTTCGATCTTACCAGCGCCATCCATTTCCATTTCAATGGTGAGGGAGGCATTCATTTTCATATCAAGCTTTAATGAGGCTTCTATCCCGATGTCTATTGCTCCAGACATGCTAATGGCTAGAGACGCAGTTCCTTGGGCTTCAATTGAAAATTTGCGTTCGCCACCAAAATTAAATTCTGCTTTGTTTACCTCAGCATAAGAGAAGTCCATGATGCTTGAACCCATCCCATCAGACTTTGTTATGTTGTGGGTGGCAAGCGCGCCAGTATTTATATTGTATGTTTTTTCATCGGTTGTTATAGAGCTTTCGTTTTTAGTCGTTTTGGAATAGGAGGATTTATGGTTATCCCCCTTGCTGTGCCAGCTTGTTTCTTCCGATGTCGTGCCATCAGAAAAAGTTTCTGCTGTTTTCGTGCCACTACCATTCCATGATTTGGTCCAATTACTACGGCCTTCCGTTTTATCCCATGAGCGCAAAACACCTTCATGGATATTCATTTCAATAGCCGTCGTTTTACCGTCTGTATGGGTGACTTCTAATGAATTAACTCTATCGTTAACCTCAATACCTTCACCGAACTTATAATCATAACTGGCATTATATGATTTAGAGACGTTCATGCCTCCACTACCCCAGACACCATCTGTATTTACAATGAAGTTCTTTCCAGATCGGTCGGTAGATACGGGAGTATCGCCGTAAGAGGTGGGTTTAACGTCACTTTCAGATAGTGAATTAAGCTGAATTGCTGAAAAATTAATTGAACCCCAAGTAGGTCCGTTGCTAGAAAGTAGGTCGCCACTGCGCCCATCTTTTGTGACTTTTATATTGAGTGGGGCTTCTTGATCAATGAAGTTCTCTTCATAGCTGTTCCCAAGGTTGTAATTCCAGTAACCACCGAAATCATAGAGGTTTCCATTATGCCAATGCATTTTATCGCCTTGGCGTATCTCCACACTATCACCAGAAAAGCGTGTAAAAATGTAGTCCCCACTGCTTTCGTCATTGTCACTAAAGGTAACCGCTGTTGTAGATGATGGATCAATAAAGTTATTGTTTTGATCGAACTTTCCTCTTTCCGCTAAATAGTTTTTAACAGAAGAGCTAATGTCAGCATCAGAAGTTACATAGTTACAATCAATTTCTAAAGTTTTGGATGTGATTGCATAATTATGTCGACCTTCAAGTGAGCTTGTCACTAACATTCCACCGGTTTTCACTACAGCATGATGCGGATTTGCATTGGTTACTGGCGCGGGGTGTAGTGAGTTGTCAGCAGCATTTAAAATGTATGGGCAATTGGGGTTGTCATCAACAAAAGCGATCAATACTTCTGTATCGGGTAAGAGTGGGATATCAACACTATTCCCCCCCGCAGTTGTTTGCGTTTTTCTTAACCAGGGATGTACCGATGACTCATTTTCAAAACCTAGCAAATCTACTTTATATTCACCTGATTGATTACGCTGCGCTAGAGTCAGATCATTTGTTTCAGAGATGATTTTTCCGTAAACATTGGTGGCGGTAGGGATCTGATAATGTTTTGCTGGCCTAAATAGAACTGTGTCAGGAATGGCTTCAAAACTACAGGTGAAGCTGGCCGATGTTGCAGTATTGGCAGAATTTAAATTACGCGCTTGGGTTGTTGTTTTAATAACAAGAGCAGATGCGAAGTCAGAGTCATCAGTATTAATCAAAAAGCCTGGGGATAGGTAAGGTAGTTTAACATCACCTGTGGCAACATGATTTTTACAGTTGTTTGCTTCCTGAATAATTTGTGCAATGTAATCTGCTTCAATTTGTGAGTTTACATCAGCTAAAGTCTGTCTAGCCTCAGTTAAGTTGCCAGGATTTGAGCTAGGGTAAGAGGCTGTAATTGGAGTTGCAGCGTTATAATTATCATAACCGGTAATAACCGTCATACTTGTTGCGGCTTGTAAGCTTTCATTCCAGTTAGCAATTTTCAGTGGCGAGTTTTCAGCTGTCGCACTGGTTGTTTTTAGTTGAGTCGAAAAACTCTGGTCGTACTGGTTGTTATCTGCAAAGACAATTTGTTGATTGTGATGATCAAAGTAGAAATGAAATCCCCAGTGGTCACACATTCTAGCGACAAAGTTCCAGTTTGACTCATGCAGCTGACAGAAGAGTTTTCTCGTTGGTAATGTACTGGTAATGTCAAAAACAGGCGTTCGGTCATTTAAAAGAATGTCATTTTGAAACTCTTCTTCGATAACCGATAGGGCGGTTAAAGAGGAGTCTTCTCTAAAATATATCTCTGCTCTAGAATTGGTTGTTGTTTTATGTAATTTCGGTAGGAATTCTAGCTCCCATAATTCATTTGCTTTGCTAGCAACTGAAATGTAGCCGGGTATCTCAATGTCACCTGAATGAAGTGAAGTATCAAACTCTTTAATAGTAAATATTGCATCACCATTAATAACGTCTGCCAGCTTCTCGCCCGTTGTAGGAATTTCCGTAGTGAATGTGTATTTAAACAGGCGGTTCATTTCCTCTACACCGTCAAATTCAACAAGTGTTAATTCAAGACCGTCGACGGTTAACTTAAACGCTGGAGTAGACATGTTTAAGCGGCTCCTTATGCTTATTATAGAGGTTATGAGAATGATGATTGATCATAAGTAGCGGAAGGCCACAGGTCAAGCGCTCTCTGGTGGGCAGGCCTTATTGATATAACGCGATATAATATAAGACGAATACGCTGTAGGTAGGCTTTATGGCATAATAAAATGAATATGAACTCTCTTTGAAAGTAAGCTGTAAATTATGCTGATAGAAAACAATTCAGATTTGGTTAAATCTTCAACATTACTCACTCTTAGTCATGGCGAGGAAGTAGAGCTGCTTGAGCTATTAAATGGACAGATTTTAGTTTTGGCGGAAAATGGCTTAAATCTATATAAAGATGCTGCTTCCATTGAAGACCCGCTAGCGAATGGGTTATTACATTCTGTGGAGTTGCTTGAGGGGGGGTATTTGCTCAAGAAAGAGGGGCGTTATATGGCAATGAAGCGTGCCGGTTTGGTAGGCCTATTTGACGAAAAAGTAATTTTGATTACTCCAAATGATATCCAGCTTTTCCCTAGCCGAGCCTCAGCTTTGCGCAACCAAGATGAAATTGCCGTTTTTCACCTTGGTTAGTATGACGTTGCTTGTATTAGTATGGCGTTGTTTGAATTGGTTAAGAGTCAATCGGCTTAACTCTGACTAAGATTCCCAGTAAAGGGTGGTCAATGTAGTGCAGTTCATTACTGCGCATGCGTCGGCTTTGTTTGATGATGGCAGCGCGTAAAGGAACTTCATCAATGGCGGTTAAAGGGGTGCTGCTCTTTGAAGGGATTATGTTTTCTTCAAAAATCGGGTGGTTAGGCAATACCTTTATTGATTTATCCAGCGGGCTATTTCTTTCTAGGCTCTGCCAGTGCTGTACCTTTAGGTCAGATACCAGGTGTAAGTAGCGGCTGCGGTATAGGTGAAGCTGTCCGCTTACTTCAATCTCGATCAAGGGGTTGGCGGAATTTAATACCTGCTTAAAATTCAATGCGGTTTTGATATTAATGTCAATCAGGTTCTCATCGAGAGTAGCCGCAGACTTTTCTGGGATCGGTTGGCGCCATTTCTTACTCCAAACTAATTGTAAGCCGTTTGATTTCTCGAACTTGGCTTCTTTGTCTTCGAAGGCTGGCCCTTGTGTGATAAATGGGGTTTCAAGCTTAGAGGATGTATTAATCGCATTTTTTTGAATGTTATAAAGACCTTTAGGGGTCTCAGTCTCATGGTTCCACCAAGTGAGCCAGGACCAAGGGTCTTCTGGTTTTGTTAATGGAATATTTTCTTCAGGCTCAGGGAGATCTTCTTCAATGAGAATTTCTGGCCAGTTTTCATGATTAATTTTTTGACTTTCTTGATAGCTAATCAGAGCCAGCTCTACTTCATACCAGCGAGGAGATTCGGCTAATACGGAGGTGTTGCTGGTAAATAGGCTTAAAATAAGAAATAAACTATAAATAAAGCGCTGCATTATGTGTCCTTCTGCAGATCTAGTAGTAAGCGTTCTATTACTGCTAGTCTTTGATCGATTTTGGGCATGTTCTCAATAAACTTAAGGGCTTGTCCACCTTCAAGTTTATAAGTGTCTGGGCGCGTTTGAACTATTTGAATCAAGCGGAATGGGTCAATACTGGTTTCGCGGCCAAACTCTAAGCGGCCCGATTCTGGGCCAGCATCTAATTTTTGGATGCCTAGAGGGGTCAGCTGTAGTTTAAGAGAGGTGACTTTAAATAGGTTTTTCACTTGCTCAGGCAGCAAGCCAAAGCGATCAATCATCTCGACTTGCAGTTCTTTCAATTGATTATCATCTTGAGCATTGGAAATGCGCTTATAAAGCGTTAAGCGGCTATTCACATCGGGCAGGTAATCATCAGGAATGAGAGACGGTACGTGAAGATTTACTTCAGCGCCGTGCTGCAGTGGAATTTCAGCGTTAGGATTTTTCCCCGATTGAATCGATTTAACCGCTTGTTCCAGCATTTCCATATATAAGCTAAAGCCAATGCCTTGAATGTGGCCGCTTTGCTCTTCGCCTAATAATTCACCAGCACCACGAATTTCTAAATCGTGAGAAGCCAGCATAAAGCCCGCGCCTAAATCTTGTGAGCTTTGAATAGCATCGAGGCGTTTCTCGGCATCTTTGCTCAATTTTTTACCATCTGGGGTTAATAAATAAGCGTAGGCTTGGTGGTGAGATCGACCAACACGGCCACGTAGTTGGTGCAGTTGAGCCAGGCCAAACTTATCGGCGCGGTCAATAATCATGGTATTCGCTGATGGGATGTCGATACCTGTTTCAACGATAGTTGTACATACCAGTACGTTAAAGCGTTTGTGGTAGAAATCCTTCATGACTGATTCTAGTTCGCGCTCACTCATTTGGCCGTGAGCAATGCCGACGCGAGCTTCAGGGATTAACTCGCTAATATCGCGCCCGGCCTTTTCGATGCTTTTTACTTCGTTATGCAAATAATACGCTTGGCCGCCACGAAGGATTTCACGTAATAGTGCTTCTTTAACCGTCGGTCGATCGTGCTGGCGAACAAAGGTTTTAACCGATAGGCGCTTGGAGGGCGGTGTAGCGATAATGGATAAATCACGTACGCTGGCCATGGCCATGTTCAGTGTTCGAGGTATCGGTGTTGCGGTTAGGGTTAAAATATCAACTTCTGAGCGCAGTGCTTTGATGCGTTCTTTTTGCTGTACGCCGAATCTGTGTTCTTCATCGATCATTAATAAGCCGAGCTCGTGAAAGACGATGTCTTTCTGCAATAGCTTGTGGGTACCAATAATAATATCGGCTTTACCTTCGCGCATTTTATCTAATGCGGCTTGGGTTTCTTTGGCGGATTTGAAGCGTGACAGTACTTCGACTTGCACTGGCCAATCGGCAAAGCGGTCTTTAAAATTCTCAAAATGTTGCTGTGCCAGTAGGGTGGTAGGTACAAGAATCGCTACCTGTTTACCACTTTGCACGGCCATAAAGGCGGCACGCATGGCCACTTCGGTTTTACCAAAGCCTACATCACCACAGACTAGGCGATCCATGGGTTTGCGGCTGGTCATATCGGCTATAACCGCTTCAATCGCAGTTTGCTGATCAGGAGTCTCTTCAAACGGGAAGGCTGCCGAGAATCGTTCGTAGTCTTGGTCGGGCTTTTCAAATTTAAAGCCGACTCTGGCTTCGCGACGGGCGTAAACGTCGAGCAGTTCTGCTGCGGTATCACGAATTTTTTCTTGGGCCTTGCGTTTCGCTGTTGCCCATTTCTCAGTACCAAGTTTGTGCAGCACTGGGCCGCCTTCACTATCACCACCGTAACGGGAAATTAAATGCAGGGAAGAAACAGGGACGTAGAGTTTTGATTCACCAGCGTATTCCAGCATTA
>CAJVZR010000101.1 GCA_913019965.1 uncultured Oleispira sp. | reverse complement strand
TTTTAAGCCAAGCTCTTGCAGTACCGCTTCTTTCGTCGGGTGCCAGAACTCAACTTGCTCAGGCTTGAGTAACTTATTGATGGTTTCAATACGAAAACGTTGCACGATACCTGCACTATCAAATAAACGGCCAATCCACGAACTATCAAAGCTCCACGCGTCTGAATATAAGGTTTGGCCGCGGAGCATTTCATTCAACTTAAGGGCAATTTCTTCAATACTCATGCCCTCAGCTAATAATTGCTCACGACTAATGCCATGAATCTGTTCCGCTTCTTCACTCCAATGAGTCCAATCATCTTCTGGCTTAATGAGAAACGAATGGATATCTCGATTCTCTAAAGCAAAACCGACTTCAATGGGGTAGCTGCCACGACCGAAGCCTGATGCTTCTAAATCAATGATGGGTGGCGCTGTGTTTGCGTCTGTTGCCATTATTTATATCTTGCTTGTTATTATATCTAGTTATCAATACTAGCCTTAGCTTAGCCGTTATTTTCTCTAGGAACTATGACCAAATCGTATTTTTTAGTACCTAATGCTGAATCTAGCATATTCACTAAGACATTGGTGCCACTCGCATAACTTCTTCGACGGTGGTTAAACCTGCTGCTACCTTCTGTGCACCACTCAGTTTAAGGCTATGCATGCCTTCTTTCATGCCTTGCTGCCTTAGCTTTAAGTGGTCGGTATTATCATCAATCAGGTTGCTAATTTCATGGCTGACGGGAAGTACTTCATAAATTCCCATACGACCGATGAAACCAGTATCACGACATTCCAAGCAGCCTTTGGGATGATATATTTTCGCTGGCTTAGCCACTGTCCAAGGGGATACTAAATCCTGCCAAGTGGTTTCATCAATTTCGCCTTCAACTTTACAATGAGGGCATAAAATACGTACTAAACGCTGAGCCATCACGCCGAGCATGGTCGAGCGAATCAAATATGGCGGTAAACCTAGCTCTAATAATCGTGTTATCGCCGTCGGCGCATCATTGGTGTGAAGCGTTGATAAGACTAAATGCCCAGTCAATGCCGACTGCACGGCCATTTCAGCCGTCTCTAAATCGCGAATCTCACCCACCATAATAATGTCAGGGTCTTGTCGTAATAACGCCCTTACACCGGTTGAGAAATCTAAATCGATTCCATGGTTCACCTGCATTTGGTTAAACGCTGGCTCTATCATTTCAATCGGATCTTCAATCGTTGAAACATTCACCTCAACCGTTGCTAGTTCTTTTAGCGTTGAATATAGGGTTGTGGTTTTACCTGAACCGGTTGGACCCGTAACAAATACAATGCCATTATTCTGCGACGTCATCTTTTGCCAGCGGCGATAATCTTCTTTACTAAAGCCGAGTTCGGCAAAGTTTCGTACCAATACGGAAGGATCAAAAACGCGCATCACCAACTTTTCACCAAATGCCGTTGGTAATGTCGATAAGCGCAGTTCAATTTCTTCACCTGCAGGGGTTTTAGTTTTTAAACGAGAATCTTGCGGTTTACGTTTTTCCGCTATGTTCATTCGACCGAGGGTTTTAATACGTGCAACCACCGCTTGAGTGACCTGCGCGGGTAATTCATAGACCAGATGCAAAACCCCATCGATGCGAAAGCGCACATTACCGACTTCACGACGGGGTTCAATATGGATATCACTCGCTCGCTGTTCGAATGCATATTGCAATAACCAGTCGACCACATTAACAATGTGCTCGTCATTTGCATCTGGAGCAGAAGCTTTACCCAGCTCAAGCATCGACTCTAAATTTTGAATCCCACTAATACCGTCGTGCTGAGCAGAAGCACTATTAATCGAATTCGCCAGCTGATAGAACTCAACTCTATGGCGCTCAATATCGCTCGGCATTGATAAAACGCGAATCACATTTCTGCGTGTAACGTGCTCTAAGTCTTGCACCCAAGAGGTTACATTCGGCTCAGTGCAGGCAACAATGATATCTTCTTTATCAACCTTAATTGCCAGTATTTTATGGCGTTCAGAAAAGGCATACGACATTGCAGAAGTAATAGCAGCGACATCTATTTCTAATGGATCAATACGATAATAATCGAGTTTTTGTTTTTCTGCGGCCCACTCGCAGATAACCTCTTCACTAAGTTTTTTCGCGGTTTTATTATTGGCGAGCTTTTGCTTACCAATAAATGCAAACGGATGCATTTTTAACTCAGCTTGGCTGCGACGAGCAAACTGAGCTAACTGATAATTTTCATCATCTAATAAGCCGTCTTTTTTAAGGTCATCAACCAAGACATTCAATGAAATAGGCCGATCGGCTATCGCGTTCATTTAGCCAGTTCCTTTATATGTAGTTGCATCGCATGCAGCTCTTCATCGCTCATGCTTAATACTGAATTATCATTTTCTAACGAATGCAGCCAATGACCACAGGCAATGCATACCTGGCCCCAGATTAGCGAAATCTGCCAATGTGCATTCTCAGCTTGTTGTAACTGGCGCTGTAATAGCTGGACTTCGGGAAGACAATCGATACTGCTGAATATCGCTAAAAGCTGTTGCAGTTGAGTTATTTGTCTCAACCCTTGCTTTTGTAGATCAATTTTTCCATCCCAAATCGATAACTCTAAGCTACGCTGCCAAACGGATAGTTGGTAAGCGAAAAACGTTTTTACCGTAGCAATCACATTTTGCTCAGGATCAAAGCTAGGAACCTTTCCTTGCCAATCTTTTTTAATGCCTTGAAATTTATCAGACAGGGCTAATAAACCATAACCTCGTTCCGCTTTACTGATATCACTCATCAGTACCGGACATTGCTGAGCTATATTTTCGGCAAGCTGGAATAAAACTTCTTCATCACCGGCTTTTAACTCTAGCTCTAATTCTAATAAATCAACATGGCGCTGATCAGTCGATACTTGGCCTTGATCCAAAACCAATTCAATTACCGTTTCTTTATCTTTAAACAGCCAGACTTTACGCTGAAAGTCCGTCGTAAACAGCGCTTCTATTTGGTTAAGATCAATATCTACAGCTAGATAATTTTGCGCATCTCCGTTTTGAATCAAGGCTAAATCAAGATCGACTTTATCTAATGGCCAGTCCCACTCCATGCGCTGATGCAACCCACCGCTACTGGTACCTCGGGTTTTTAACGTTTGAATAATTTCGGGCGGCTGAGTCGGAGTATCAACTCGGCTTTGCTGGCGAATACGCAGCGCAGCGCCACCTTGGCTTAAAGCCATACTAGGAGTATCAAAATAGCGATTGAGCAACTGTAAGGTTGGCTCGCTAATAAATTGATGAGAGGCTAAGGCCTTTTCTAATAAAGGCAGCTCACGCGTATTTAACCGCAGCTTTAATTCGATTTCATGATTCATCAAAGAATAATAAGACGGATTAAGCAGAGTTACCATATAGTGAATAACGATTAAGTCTATTTAGAGACGCTTTTGCTAACTAATTGGCAGAATACGTTATGCTTAAAGAAATATTTATAAATTTGTTCACGGAATCGAATAGGTAATCTGGTCATGTCGCAACTCATCTCGCGTTTTAAGCAGCTCATTAGCGCTCCCAGTATCAGCTCTGCACTGCCTGAATACGATAGCAGTAATAAGGCCGTTATCGACCTGCTGGCGGAGTGGTTAACCCCGCTAGGTTTTGACTGTGAAATTATCAAGGTGCCTCAAGAACGATTAGGTGAAGCAGATAAATACAACCTCATTGCCACCCTAGGCAGCGGCCCTGGTGGCCTAGTACTCAGTGGCCATACCGATACCGTGCCCTGTAATCCTGAACGCTGGTCGAGCGATCCCTTTAAGTTAACCGAACGAGACGGCAAACTTTATGGTTTAGGCACTTGCGATATGAAAGGTTTTTTTGCCCTCGCAATTGAAGCCATCGAACAAGTTTTATCTCAATTAGGTAACCCTAAGACCCTAAAGTTGCAGCAGCCACTGATTATTCTCGCCACCGCCGATGAAGAGAGTTCGATGAGCGGAGCCCGTGCTTTAGTTGAGCAAGGTAAACCCAAGGGCCGCTATGCCATTATTGGTGAACCCACCGGATTAAAGCCGATTCGTATGCATAAAGGCATTATGATGGAAACCATCCGCCTCACCGGCAATGCCGGACACTCTTCTAATCCAGGATTAGGGATTAATGCCATCGATGCCATGCACGACGTCATGACGGAATTAAAAGCGTATCGTCAGCAGCTCGCCAAAGATAATCATAATCAAGATTTTGAAATCGAAGTTCCAACCCTCAACTTTGGCTGCTTACACGGTGGTGATAACCCCAATCGAATTTGCGGTAGCTGTGAACTGGCGTTTGATTTACGCGCACTACCTGGCATGAGCAATGAACAACTACGCCATGAAATGGAAGAACGCATTAAGCCCATTGCTCAGCAACATAATGTTGAATTTGAATTAGAGTCTCTTTTCCCTGGGGTGCCTTCGTTTGCCACGGACAAAAATGCAGAGCTGATTCAACTGGCCGAGAAACTCACCAATCATCAAGCGCATGCCGTCGCCTTTGCGACCGAAGCGCCGTTTATGCAGCAGTTAGGCATGGAAACCGTCGTTCTTGGTCCTGGCTCGATAGATCAAGCACATCAATTAGATGAGTTTCTTGATTTAGACCAGATAAAACCGACGGTAGAACTCTTATCACAATTTATTGATACATTTTGCCTTAACAAGGCTTCTACAACTTAATGCCTAAGTCAGATTGTGATATGTTGCAGTTATATATAAATGAATGCGTTTTAATGAATACGTTAGATGAACAGTATGGATAATAGCCAATACGTTAAATGGTTCCGTCACTCTTCCCCCTACATCAATGCTCATCGAGGTAAGACCTTTGTATTGATGTTAGAAGGTGATGCGATAGCCGATAATAACTTTGCTCACATCGTGCAAGACATTGCCTTGCTCAATAGTCTTGGGGTGCGTTTGGTTATTGTTCATGGTGCACGCCCGCAAATTGACCAAGCATTGAACGTATTGAATATTAAAAGCCAGTTTAATGGTGATTTACGTATTACCGATCAAGCTGCACTGAATGCTGTGCGCGCGGCGATTGGTATTGTGAAATCCGATATTGAAGCCCGGCTTTCTATTGGCCTGCCGAATACCCCCATGCATGGCGCTCGCATCCGTGTGGTCAGTGGAAATTTCGTCACCGCAAAACCCAAAGGGGTGATTAATGGTATCGACTTCCAGCACACCGGTGAAGTGCGCCGTATTGATCGCCGTGCGATTGGCCAGCAATTGGATCAAGGTAACATCGTTTTATTATCCAGTTGCGGTTATTCCCCCAGCGGTGAAATGTTTAACTTGGCGGCGGAAGATGTCGCGACTCAAACGGCGATCTCACTGAGTGCAGAAAAGTTAATTTTAATGGGGAAAGACGAAGGCTTACCTTCAAATAAAGCAGAAGAGGAAGTCATTTCTCAAATCACCACAGATGAATTATCGCAGTTAATGAGCCGTTTAAAGGGTGAACATAAAATCCATGCTCAATCTTGTTTGACTGCGGTTAAAGCGGGTATTAAACGCGCGCACTTATTAAGCCATAAAGTTGATGGTGCATTATTACAAGAGCTATTCACTCACGAAGGGGCGGGTACACTGATTACCGCCGGTGACTATGAACAGCTACGCCAAGCCAGCATTGAAGATGTGGGTGGCATTCTCGAATTATTAATCCCACTCGAGGAGCAAGGGATTTTAGTTCGCCGTTCAAGAGAAGTGCTAGAAACCGAAATTAGCCGTTTTAAGCTGATCGAACGAGATGGCATCATCATCGCTTGCGCTGCACTCTACCCCTATTCAACCGAATTGGCTGAACTGGCTTGTGTCGCGGTGAGCGAAGAATATCGCTCAGGTAATCGTGGAGATCGTTTATTAAACGCACTCAGCGAACAAGCAAAAACTGAAAATATGAAGAAAATATTCGTTTTAACAACGCGTACTGCGCATTGGTTTATGGAACGAGGTTTCAGTGAGGCTGATATTTCAGCACTGCCCCAAGAGCGACAGTCCCTGTATAATTTTCAACGAAATTCAAAAATTTTTATTAAAGAACTAATTTAAAGAACTAATTTAAAGAGCTAAGTAGTAGGAATGATTATGTTAAGCGAAAAAATGGTTACCCAGTTAAACGACCAAATTAACCTAGAGTTTTACTCTTCCAACCTGTATCTACAAATGAGTGCTTGGTGTGAGTTTAAAGGCTTTGAAGGCGCAGCTGCGTTTTTGAAAGTTCACGCCGAAGAAGAAATGCAACACATGCAGCGTTTATTCACCTATGTGAATGAAACGGGCAACCTTGCTCGCCTAGGTACCATCGAAGCGCCACCTATTGAGTTCGAATCATTAACCAATGTTTTCGTAGAAACTCACGCCCATGAGTGCACGATTACTAAAGCGATTAATGAATTAGCGCACACGGCTTTTAGTGAGCACGACTATTCAACCTTTAACTTCTTACAATGGTACGTGGCTGAGCAGCACGAAGAAGAGAAGTTATTTAAGAGCATTCTAGATAAGATCGAAATCATCGGTGAAGACGGCCGTGGTTTGTACTTTATCGATAAAGAACTGCAAGCAATGTCTCAAGGCACTGAGCCGAGCATTGTTGAAAATGCCGGAGCATAACATCCCACTGCAATAAAGCGCTTAGCTTTACCTTGCGCAATCAAAGGCTGATAAGAAATTATCGGCCTTTTTTTATACTTTCTCTAACATTTCACTCAACTTTTACCTGTTTCACTTCCTATTATTGTGCACTTGCATTATAAAAGACCTTCAAATTATTTAAGGAAGACTCTCATGGAAAATGGATTATCCAAAGATCGTACTGATACGATCAAATTCAGTGGCCAATCAGGTGAATATTTCAAACTTTGGTTTGTGAATATGTTCTTAAGCATTATTACTCTAGGTATTTACAGTGCCTGGGCAAAAGTGCGCGATACGCAATATATGTATGGTCATACCCAAGTTGATGGCCAAAGCTTTCGCTTTTTAGCGACGCCGATGCAGATTCTAAAAGGCCGCATTATTGCCGTGGTTATTTTTATCGCCTATATGATACTCAGCCAGATGAACCCTATCGCGGGCTTAGTGATGGCGCTCGGTTTCTTAGTTGCGATGCCTTGGTTAATCGTGCAAGGAATTAAGTTCAGCATGCGTATGACAGCCTATCGCAATGTACGCTTCTCCTTTGAAGGTACGTATGGCGGCGTCATTGTACACTTCCTTTTATTACCTATTTTAGGTGCCATCACACTTTATCTTGCAATGCCTTGGGTTGTTCAGCAAATCCAGCAATACATTAATAATAATATTACTTATGGTGGCAAGCACTTCGAACAGAAAACGTCTGCAGGCCAATATTATATTGCGGTACTGTTCTCTGTTGGTATTGCTTTATTAGGCGGTGCGGTGATTGCTGGCTTAGGTGGTGCAACCATCGCAACCGCACAAGCAGGCCCTTCTGTAGGTCTAGTGATCGTTGGTCTAGCGGCCTTTGCATTATTTGGTATCGTCTCTGCGGTTTACCAATCGATTATTTATAATCACATCATGAAAACCTTGAGCATCGAAAATGTAGTTTCGTTTGATGCCAGTATGAAAACAGTCCCTTTTGCGACGCTAATGCTGACCAATCTTTTATTATTGATTGTGACCTTAGGCTTGGCTATTCCTGTGGTTAAAATCCGTACGGCACGTTATATCGCTTCGGTAACAGAAGTCACCATTAAGCCTGGCATCGATGAACTCATTAATACTGTTGAAGGTTCGGACTCTGCATTTGGTGAAGAAGCCGCAGGTTTATTTGATTCTGATTTATCCATCGTATAAATATGATCACTATTTCTGGCAATTACCAGCTGGCTGGGCGCAGTGAAATGCACCCAGCCAGTGCGATACTTTATGATACTGGCCAAGTTATTATTCAGCATAATAATGGTGAGCAAATAACCGATTGCTGGCCAGATGATTATCAGTTTTCTGATGTTATACCTGGCTTGCCCGTCGACCTACAATTGGCTGATGGGGCTCTGTTTATTCCAAGTGATAGCGGCTTTCGCTGGCCTCAGCTCACGTCTCAAAATCTACTGGCGGAATGGTTAGAAAGCCATTGGCTGGTTGTATTCTCGTCGGTATTAATCGTGCCCTTATTTATGTGGGCCATGATAAATCATGTATTACCTGGAGCAGCCCATGGTGCCGTCGCATTCTTACCCGACAGTATTGCCGAGAGTATGGGAGAACAGACGCTTTATCTACTCGATAAAACACAGTTAGATCCGACTGAGCTAAGTGCTGATCAACAGCAACAAGTCACTCAACTCTGGCAACAAGTTAATACTCGACTTGAACTACCTAAAGACAAATATCAACTCCACTTCCGTAAATTTGATTTAGGCGCTAATGCCATGGCTCTCCCTAATGGCAGCATTATTGTCACTGATGACATAGTGACCTTAATGGAAGATGATCCTAATGCTTTGATTGCGGTGCTCTTGCATGAGGTCGGTCATGTCGAGCATAAGCACAGCTTAAAAATGGTCGCGCAAACCACGGCTACGACCATGCTATTTGCTATGATGTTTGGTGATATTGAAGGTGCAGGAGAACTCATTTTAGGCGCAGGTACAGGTTTGCTTCAAAGTGCTTTCTCGCGCGATATGGAACGTGAAGCCGATGAATTCTCTCATCAGAACTTACCCAAATTTGATATTTCTCCGGCCGCGTTTGCTGATGCGATGGCATTACTATTGAACTCGCATTCTTCTAACAATGAGAGTAGCGAAGGCAGTGATACGGATAGTGAATTTCAGAATACACTAAGTCATTGGTTGCAGTATTTAAGTTCTCATCCTGAAACCAAAGAGCGAATTGAATCTGCCCAGCAAGCAGGAAAAACAGAGTGATAGAACTAGTTGGACAATGGCTGATTGCGCTTAAACAAGCATGGCAGAATCTATTTATTCCTGCCAATGCAAGCCACCAGCACAGCAGTTCCGACAACAGTGAGCACGAAAAAATTTGGCAAATTCAATGGAGTGACTTCTTACAGCATAAAGTCAGTTTCTATCGCGGCTTATCCACAGCGGATAAAGTCTGTTTTGAGCAGCGTTGCATATTGTTTTTGCAAACGACACGTATTGAAGGCAGCCAAGATGTTGAGATTAGCGACGAAGATAAATTATTAGTCGCCGCTAGCGCGATCATCCCTGTATGGGGGTTTCCCGATTGGCATTATTTTAATATCAAAGCGGTCGTTTTATTACCGGCACGTTTTAATCAGCAGTACCAATTTGGCATGCCTGACTCCCACATCAGCGGCATGGTAGGGACTGGAATGATGACAGGCAAGATGGCACTCAGCAAACCAGACCTGCATCGTGGTTTTGAGAATGATGTTGATAAACAAAATGTTGGCATTCACGAATTCGTTCATCTTGTGGATATGGCCGATGGCCAATGCGATGGCTTTCCCGAGCGAGTAACTCAATTTGAATATTGCGCCCCTTGGTTTGATTTTGTGCAATACAAGATTAATGAAGTTGAAGAAGGAAAAAGCAATATCGATGATTATGCGGCTACGAATAATGCCGAGTTTTTTGCCGTTTCTTCAGAGTATTTTTTCGAACGCCCTAAAATGCTTAAGCGTAAGCACCCTAAACTGTACGAATATTTAAGTCACTTTTATCAACAAAACTTGGCGGAATTGAAAGCTGATATCGCGCCGAGAAAAAATCGCCCCTGCCCTTGCGGCAGTGGCAAAAAATATAAACGCTGCTGCTTACCAAGATCTTAACCCTGCATTTAATGGTTTAATTTTTCTACCAGAAAATCAATAAATGCCCTAAGGCTCGGTTTGAGGTATTTATTACCTTGATACACCGCATAAATCACCCCACTGGATTCCTCAAATAACGAGCCTTGCCAGTCGGGTAAGCATTGCACCAATTTACCTTGCTCGATTAAATCTTTTACCATCCAGCTAGAGATTAAAACAATACCACCATGATTCATCGCCGCTTCCACCAGCGGAGTTCCACCTTTGGAGGTTATATTTCCGCTCACTGCTACTTTCTTATAATCCTTATGCTTGTCTGTGCCTGAATGCGCATTGCGAAAATGCCAATAAGTTCTTTGTCGATCACGATTCAAAATCAAACAATTATGCTCAATCAAATCCTCTGGAATTACAGGAGCACCCTGTTTTTCTAGATAGTGAGGAGAAGCGCATAAGAGGGTTTTATTGCTTAATAATAAACGCGCATTTAAATTCGAGTCCGCAGGTAAGCCGATACGAATACCAAGATCCACATTCTCACTATTCAAATCTACGATCTGATTATCCAGTTCAATCTCGACTTTTAATTTTGGATAACGCGTTAAAAACTCCGGTAATAAAGGCGATATAAAAGCCCGACCAAAACCCTCAAAAGCGGAAATTCTTAAACTGCCTTCAGGCTCCAAGCGTGTCCCTTGCATGGAGGAAATTAGACCATCGGCATCTTCTAATAATTTTTCAGCCCGCGGGTAGAACTGCTGCCCTTCCTCAGTGAGTACTAAGGCTCGGGTACTGCGCTTAAATAAGCGCACATCCAGTTCGGCTTCTAGCTTATTGATACTACGAGTAATGGATGACGGCGCAAGGTTCAATACCTGAGCGGCTTTTGAGAAGCTGCCAAGGTCAGCCACTTTAATAAAGATTCGTATAAGAGTCAGCATGGTGGTATCCCGATTCCATTTATGCACTTAGCGCAAAACTGTTGCAGATATATAGGGCATTCTAGGCGCGAAGTATTAATAGCACAATACAACCTCATTATTCATATTGAGGGTTACCCATGACTACACGCATCGATATCAGCCAGCTAGAGCCTAAAGCTTATCAGCCCATGCTTGGCCTTGAAGGCTACCTAGGGGAAACAGGTCTCAGCCCAAGTATTAAAGAGTTGATCAAGCTGAAAGCCTCCATGATCAACAAGTGCGCCTACTGCATTCAGATGCATAGCGAGCAAGCCCGAAAAAATGGCGAAACCGAGCAGCGCATCTATGCCCTAGCCGCTTGGCAAGAATCCCCACTGTTTAGCGCAGAAGAAAGAGCGGTATTGGCCCTTACCGAAGAAGTGACCAATATCTATGCCTCTGGAGTATCCGATGAGACCTATCAAGGGTGTATCGAGCACTTTGGTGAGCAGCAAGTCGCTCAGCTGATTATGCAGATCGTTACGATCAATGCTTGGAACCGAATTGCCCTTGCAACTAAGCTGGTTCACGCAGAAAATTAGCCTTATTGTCTATCCGCTATCCATGAAGAGAAGTTTATGAAGTCTATCTGCGTATTTTTAGGCGCCAATGCCGGTGCTAACCCTGCTTATGCTCAAGCGATTCAGCAGCTAGGGGCAGAGCTGGCGCAGCGCAACATTACTTGTGTGTATGGTGGCTCGGATACCGGCTTAATGAAACTGCTAGCCGATAGTGTACTGACGGCTGGCGGTGAAGTGATTGGGGTGACGGTGAAAGCTCTGCACGATAAAGAGATCTTTCATAATGGCTTAACCCAACT
>CAJVZR010000100.1 GCA_913019965.1 uncultured Oleispira sp. | reverse complement strand
AGATTAAGAATCTTGCTCTTAATAATGTTAGCTTTTAATACATAACGTTTTCAACTTCCGATGTCAGCTATTGGCACAAAAATACATTCAATAGAATCGGAGGGAAAGTGTGAATCTCCCTCACGGCTTCTATAATAAAAAATAATTTACTCTAAGATTTTAGAGTAAACAGTTTTGTAAACCTATTGTTTGAATTTAAAAACTTGTCGTAAAATTTCCATCGATAATAATTGCTCTCTTCTAAGTATGTTTGGTTCATTTTTCATTAGAAAAGTCACATTTCCTGAAATACAATCTGTTCTATAAGTCTTAAATTCATCTGACATATGGCAGATACCTCCTAGGTAGATAACTCTCTCTTCCTCATATTCGTATTCTTTAACGAATAGGATCAAGGCATTCGTAATAACAGGCTCCTTTTTGTTTGTTTTTGAGCTATATGGAAACCTGATTAAGGTAGGGTCAATTAAATCCTTCATACTAAATCTATCAAAGGTGTGTTTAATACTCATAATTTTTCCTCAGTTGCTGAATTTTCACCATTAATTATATGAGTGTTAAAATTTACGATTGCCGCGTACGGCGTTAAAAAAGTGCGCCGTACGCGCAATCGTAAAAATATGGATTTAATTTTTATGCTAGGATCTTGAGTTAAGAGCAGAGTAAGAGGTGTTCTACACTTTCGAGATAACAAAATATAAGTTATTGATTGATAGGGTATTATTAATAACAGATTATTCTTACACTGTTTGCAAAATAATTTTGTCTTTCAATAATCGAAATTTATTTTTTTCGTGAAAAATCGACTTGTACATAAGGAAGAAGCTGTGGGTTTACTAGGTTTTTTGAGCAATATCTTCGGTGACGAATCGGTTGCTTCCGAGCCAGATGCAACACTTGATGATATTGATTCAATTTATAATGTTATTTCAGAAATAGATCAAGATGGTGCCTTTGTAGTATTTATGCCGAATGAGCCTCGCGACGGAGAGAAAGATGTTTTGAATATCCAGTTTTCTATTGAGAATGGTAAAGTTGGTTTAGATTGGGTTTTGATTAGTCCTATAAATGTATTAGAGAAAAATCGATTTATTCAAGTTTGTCAGAGTCGCTCTACTCAGGTGCAAGAGCGTGAAGAAAATGGCTGTGGTTTTTTACGGGTTGAGGGCGGTGATCTTGTTGCATTATGCAAAGAGGCTATAACAGCTCTTTATCCAGGCTTGCAAGGCAAATCCTTGGATCTAGTTGTTGAAGGGTTCGAATGGCCAAGAAATGTGTAACAAAGCCATCTAGCTGAACTTGAACATCACCCGCTTTACGGGCACTAATTCCTAACTAGGGGCGAGGTGCCCATGGCAAAGGTCAACAAACCACGTCAAACGTGGAAATACTCTGAAAACATCTAATTATGTGGAATAAATATGAACATAGTGGAGCAGCTAACCGAACAACAAATCGTCCAACTACATGAGCTCTATTCTCATGAATGGTGGAGCAATTCCAGAACTCTAGAGCAAACTAAAAGTTGTGTTGCTGGCTCCCAAATAATAATTGGGATAACTGATATATCAAGAAGTCTCATTGGGTTTACTAGGGTGCTCACTGACTATACTTTTAAGGCTTTAATGTTTGATGTAATCATTCATCGGGATCACAGAAATGAAAGCATTGGAAGTAAGCTAATTAATTTGGTCAAGACTCATCCAAAACTGAAAAATGTAGTTCACTTCGAACTCTATTGTTTGCCAGAGCTATTTGAATTTTATAAAAAACATGGGTTCAATAGTGACGTTGGCGGAATGCAGTTGATGAGGTATACAAATGCATAACAAGGTGTTTAATTGGCTATTCCGTAAAACATGAATTTCAAAGGGCGTTCTAGGGGCGTTCCAGGTCGTGAAGTATTGAAATTACAGTGTGATTTTGATGATCTCTTGTACTGGAACGCCTCTAGAGCGCCTTTGCTCGAGTGCTTTAGGGTGAGCCATGGTCTTTGATATTAGAAAGCCTATTGTTCGCAAAGGTTGGGTGTGTATTTTAGTGGTATATATTTTAAATATACAACGGATTCCAGCCCTAAAATAGTGTGACCGTATTCAATCTTTTAGTTATTTAATAGATTGAATATTTCATCCTTTGCTATTGTTGATATTAGAAATCTAAATGGGTTTTATTTGATACTTTCTTGGTCCACATGGATGGTGATACTTCATTATTTAGTTTCATTCCTGCGTTATTTCCGATCTATATTGTCTTTAATTCTTCAAAATCACATGCATTGGAAATACTTACATGTAATATATTGACAACATTACATGTAATAAATATAGTGTATGTGTAATTTAAAATATGAATGACTTATGAAACCAAAATCATCAGCACATTATCAGCGTGAATTTCGCAAACGCCTGCGCGAGCAGGGGTTGGTTAAAAAGGAAGTCTGGATACTTCCAGAGCATGCAAAGCGCCTTGCAGTTTATGAAAAGACTCTGCGGGAGTGTGATCCGTCTAACTTTAAAGTTGGCGATTCTCAAACAGGAGTGAGTGTAATGACAGCGAATGTGATAGGAAAAGAAGTAACTAATTGGACGACAATTAGCTTACATGAGGCGTTGAAAGGTGCTGACTTGTTTGTTAGTGGGCAAGCTAAAGTAGAGCTAATAGATGGCGTTGAGCAAGCCTTGCATATTGTTATGACTGAATATGGTGACTTGCCAGTTTTTCTAACAGTATCGGGCGAACAAATTATTGTTGAGTCAGCACTGTGGTCAATTGACGAAGTTGTAGATGTGGCTGGATTTAATGATGCAGTGCTGCGAACACATAAGTACTTTCCTCTATCCACTATAAGTTTGGATAAATTGGGCGATGACGGTGATTATTATCATATGTTTGGTGCGCTGAGCTCTTCTTCCATTTTGCATAATGTTGTATTTGAAATTGAGGTGCTTGCTAATAACGTGATTCAGGCGACTGAAGCGTATAGTGAGTTTTTATCTATCCCAGCCTCTGTAAATAACTAGTAGCAAGCAAATAGTTGTAACCGTAGACGCTAACGAATTAGCGAGGAGCATATACATGAATATTTGGGCAAAAATGATGACAGCGCTTCGAGGTGGGGTAAATGAAGCGGGTGAAGCGGTAGTAGATAGTCAGGCACTTCGAATTTTGGATCAGGAAGTTCGAGATGCATCTCAGGCGCTTAAAGATTCAAAAGACAGCCTAGCGGAAATAATGGCACGTCAGAAGGTGGCTGAGGAAAAATGCTTGGGCCTGAAACAGAATGTTGAAGAACATGAAGGTTATGCGATCAAAGCACTTGAAAAGGGTGATGATAAGTTAGCGCATGAAGTTGCTGAGAAGATTGCCGACCTTGAAAACCAGTTAACGCAAGAAACAGAAGCGGCCGAAGGGTTTGCTGCTACTGCTGGAAAAATGCGTACGGCAATAAAACAAACAGAGCGCAATCTTAAACGTTTGAAGCATCAGGTCGATACGGTTAAAGCGACTGAAAATGTTCAGCGTGCTCAGGCCGCTGTCGCTGAGAGGCATAGTGGTTCACACTCTAAAATGAGAACTGCTATGGACTCATTAGATCGTATTAAAGAGAAGCAAACATTAAAGTCGGCTCAAATGTCTGCGGCAAGTGAGTTGGCAGAAGAGACTTCGGATGCTTCTCTGCAAACAAAGCTAGAAGAAGCCGGTATTGCCTCAAGTACTAATAGTGCTGATAGCATTCTGGAAAGATTAAAAAACAAAAAATCGAAGTAAACGAACAGTGTAAGTTACTTATTTCAAATTTAAGTACTTCGTATCAATAAGGAGAGCAGGGAATGTTTGCGATTTTGTTAACCGATAATATGGATCCATTTTATCAAAATATTTCATCGTTCCCGACTGTGTTTTTTACCTTCTTTCTTTTGATTGTCGTGCTTTACTGGTTAGTTGCCATCTTAGGTTTTGTTGAAATTGATGCGCTTGATTTCGATTTGCCAGAAGCTGATGTCGATCTTGATTCTGGCTTAACGAATGCAAATGTTTTGGCTGGCCTGATGTTGAGGTTTGGTCTTCAAGGTGTCCCTGTCACCATAATTCTATCCTTTGTTACCTTATTTGGATGGTTTATTTGTTACTACACGGTTCATTTTCTATTTGGAATAGTGCCTGATGGTTTACTCACTTATTTAGCTGGGCTACCTGTTCTAGTTGGGTCGTTATATTTTGCAGTAATGATTACAGCGTTATTGATTAAACCTATTCGGCCTCTTTTTAGGAGGGCTACTCAACAAACCGTAAAGCGGGTCTTAGGACAAACGGCAATTGTTAGAACCTCTCGTGTTGATAACTCGTTTGGCGAAGCTGTTTTGGAAGATGGTGGTGCGGGCTTAATTTTTAAGGTTCGTACTATTGGTGATACTAAGTTCGAAAAAGGTGATCGTGTTGTTTTGTTGGAGCACGATAAAGAAAAGAATATCTATAAAGTGATCTCAGAAGATGAGTTTACTGGGAATTAAACTTAAAAATTAAATTAATAAATTTGGAAATGGAGTAACCACTATGGCTGATTTATCAGTGTTAATGCCTGTTGTATTCGGCGTCGGTATTTTCTTTGTCATCATTATGGGCTTAGCTGCCCTGTTTAAAGCGTTTTATATCAAAGTAGATCAAGGAACTGCCTTAATCGTCAATGATATGACCAGTATGCCTAAAGTTCATTTCACTGGCGCCTTGGTTTATCCCATTATCTACAAAAAAGAGTTAATGAAAGTCTCTTTGATTACTCTTGAGGTTGATCGTCGTGGTAAAGATGGTCTGATTTGTAAAGATAATATGCGTGCTGACATTACCGTGGCATTTTATCTACGTGTGAATGAAACTGCAGAAGATGTGTTGAAAGTGGCGAAGTCTATCGGTGCCGATCGTGCATCAGATAAAGATGCAGTCAACCAACTATTTAATGCAAAGTTTTCTGAAGCGTTAAAAACGGTTGGTAAACAAATTGATTTTGTTAGCTTATTTGAAAACCGCCAACAGTTTCGTGAAAAAATAGTAGAAGTTATTGGTGATGATCTTAATGGTTACGTACTTGAGGATGTAGCGATTGATTACTTGGAGCAAACACCTAAAGCATCATTGGATCCAAGTAATATTCTAGATGCTGAAGGTATCAAAAAAATCACCGAGCTAACGGCGGCCCAAAACGTTCGTACCAATATTCTTGAGCGAGATGAAGAGTTAGCGATCAAGAAAAAAGATGTTGAAACGGTAGAAGCCATGCTGGAGTTAAAGCGCCAACAAGCTGATGCAGAAGCCAAGCAAGAACGTGAAATTTTAACGATCCGAGCGCGTGAAGAAGCTGAAACTAAAAAGGTTCAAGAAGAAGAGCGTCGTAAGGCAGAAGCCACGACTATTGAAGTAGAGCAAGATTTAGCCGTTCAAACTGAAAATCAAAAACGTGAGATTGAAGTAGCAGAGCAAAATCGACAGCGTGCGGTTGCCATTGAAGAAGAGAAAGTAACCCGTGCTAGAGATTTAGAAATTGTTTCTCGTGAGCGTGAAGTTGAGCTTCAGAAAATTGAAGCAGAAAAAGCGGTTGAAATAGAGAAGAAAGAAATTGCCAATGTGATCCGTGAACGGATTGCTGTTGATAAAACGGTAGCGATTGAAGAAGAGCGTATAAAAGAGGTACGTGAAGTATCCGAAGCGGACCGGGCGAAACAGACTCAAGTGATTGCAGCTGAAGCCGAAGCAGAAGAAGTTAAAGTGAAGCAAGTAAAAGCGGCAGAAGCGGAAGAGCTATCTGCCAAGCATAAAGCGGTTGAAATCACTACGATGGCTCAAGCGCAATTGGAAGCTTCTGCGAAAGAAGCGGATTCACAAAAGAAACTTGCTGAAGGTACACAGGCAGAGCGTGCGGCGCCAGGTTTGGCGGATGCAAGAGTACAAGAAGCCAAAGCCATTTCAATGGAGAAAGAAGGTGTTGCTGAAGCTAAGGTAATGGAAGCAAAAGCTGAGGCGCATGAAAAAGAAGGGATTGCCGAAGCTAACGTTATTAAAGCTAAAGGTGATGCAGAGGCGGATGCTTTGTTAGGAACTGGTAAGGCTGGAGCAGATGTTACTGCTGCACAAGGCGATTCTGATGCGCGTGCTTCCAGAGAATTAGGTATGGCTGGAGCAGAAGTAACACGTGAACAATTTAAAGCTGAGGCAGATGGCTTAGTTGAGAAGTTTGATGCAATGAACACCATGAGTGACAAGGCGCGTGATCACGAAGAGTTCAGAATGGGGCTAGAGACGGCATTGAAAGAAGCTTTAGCGACTATTGATGCAGGTAAAGACATCGCTAAAGAGAATGCTGATGTATTGGCTGTTGCTTTACAGAAAGCGAAAATAGATATCGTGGGTGGTGAAGATCACTTCTTTAATAACTTTGCTAAGTCGCTTTCGATTGGTAAAGCCGTAGATGGTTTAGCAGATAAGAGCGATACCATCTCTGCACTGATCAATCGCGTTCTTGATGGGAAAAGAACAGATAATAAAAAGCCAGCTGTTGTTGACAATGAAGAAGCCTAGAGAACGTAACTGTTTATAACTGTAGGTCGGAATTTATTCCGACAACATGAGCTGCTTTTAGATCCTGTTGTCGGGTTAAAGCCCGACCTACATAGGCTATTTAATTGAAGGATGATGACATGGTTCAGCAAGATCAGTCTGTTGATACGGGTATTGTAGATAACGCTGTAGCCGAAGGTGGTGCGTATGAAATTATTCGTAAGCGTCTTATCGAACAAGGCAAGCGTTTAGATCAATCGGCTAGAAGTCTAAATGAAGAAAGGTTAGGTGAATTCGGCAGTTCAGATATGAGCGTGACTGCGCGTGTTCGTGTGCGTACCGAAAATAACTGTATTGCTCGGGATATTGTACAGGTAGGAGATCAACTCTTATTTGGTTATAACGTTTTCATTGGCTTGAAGAAAGAAACTAAGATTGAAGATGTATTCTCACTTTTTTCTGTAAAGGAGTCTGAATCTGGCATTGAACTAGAACCAGCTAGCTATGATGGAACCTTCCTATCTCAGAGTAGGTTCGTCAATGATTTTGATGAGCTGTACCGATACTACAAGCATACTAAACTTGTACAGCTAACCGTTAAAGATGGGAAATTACTCGCTGGGTTTCAGATTGGTGAGCGTCTAGAAGATATTCGTGTTTTCCGATGGGCAGTATCGCCTGATGGTAAAGATATCAACTATATTGATAATCGTGGTGAGCGAGACATTCAGCTTCCATCGCCTTATGACTTTGAATGGGTCGAAACAACGCGGGAAGATAGCACGCACGGCCGACATCCTCACATGAACATTCTTGATACCGTTTTTGTAGAGACGATCGGTGGTGACTTAACCATTAAAATTGAGAATAACACTGAAGATGGGTTAGGGATTTACCAAGAGCCAGTCGAAGATAAGACACAGTCTCTTGATGATGGGCAAATAAGCTATGCTCAAGTAGGCAGCTTAATTTTATTGAAAATAAGGCCCTATCGAGAGGAACAATGGCGTTATTTAATTTATAACACCATGACTCAAGACGTGTTGCGCATGGATGCTATTGGGGAATCTTGTGTTCAATTGCCCGAAGATCATGGGATTATTTTTCCTGGAGGATATTACCTTCAAACAGGTGAATACAAGTCCTTCGATGATGAAGTGGGCGGTCTTAAATTCAAGCGGTCAATCCGTTCTCCTAATGGAGAGGACGTACTGTTTGTTTTCTATCAGCCTGAAGAGGGAGTAGTAGGTTTATTTCCTTACAATATGATCGAGAAAGAGCTTCAAAATCCGGTTTATGGCCACGGTTATGCGCTAGCTGAACATGGTCGCTTAGTAATTTTTTCTGCAGAATCAGAGCCTACCCGTGTTCACCCCATGCAAGTTTGGCAAACACCTTATCAAAGCGCGGAATTTGCAAGCAAAGCGCCACCAAGTCAAACGTTTTATGGTCGTATTGGTAATGCGGAGCTAGTAAGAGGCGTATCAGATTTTTATAGCCTTTGTCGTTTAATTAAAAATCAAACGGTTTCATCACGATTATACGAAGAGCTAAGTAAGTCAGCCAAAAAAGTATTTGATGATCACTATTGGATCTCAGAGCCAGAAACGATTGAGCTAGCGGACACAATCAAAGAGATCGCTTCAACTTCAGAATTAGTCATTGATGAGTTCGAAAAAGTTGAGAGTATTCGTCAGCAATCTGCTAAAACAATGATAGAGGCGGAGAAATCGCAAGAAGATCTACTGCTAGATGTTCGCCCGGATAACTGGGAAACGGCTGAGCAGTATGTGGATGCTTTGGGGAAATTGCGTCGTCAGCGCGGCCATCTTATTACTATCAAAGAGAATCGATATATCGATGTTGTACGCATCTCTGAGATGGATAGTTCACTGCAAGAGGTTGAGGCTTCACTCAGTGAGCAGACAGTGGCTTTCTTATCTGATGAAAAAGCACTGGATCCTTATCTTGTAAAGATTGAGCAAATTAATGGTGATGTGGAAAAGGCTAATACCAATGCCTTATTAGAACCTTTGATTGAAACGGTCGAAAACACGGCATCAGGATTAGATTTATTGTCCGAATTAATGGGCTCGCTCAAAGTCGAAGATGCCACGATCCGTACGCGTATTATCGATGCAATTTCAGAAGTCTATTCTAAGCTGAACCAAAGCAAGGCGACCGCAAACCATAAACGTAAAAGCCTTGGCTCTGCAGAAGCGATTGCACAATTTGGCGCACAGTTTAAGTTATTTTCGCAAAGTATCACCAATGCTCTGGGTTTGGCTTCGACGCCTGAAAAATGTGATGAACAGTTATCACGCTTATTAGTGCAGCTTGAGGAACTAGAAAGCCAGTTTAGTGATTTTGATCAGTTTCTAACTGATATTATGGATAAGCGAGAAGAGATTTATGAATCCTTCGAAAGTCACAAACAGCAATTGTTGGATGAACGACAGCGTAAGGCTCAAACGATTAGTGATGCTGCGGGCAGGATTTTATCTAGTATTGAGAAACGCTCATTGAAATTTTCTGAGGCAGATGAGTTAAATACTTATTTTGCTTCTGATGCTTTAGTAATGAAGACCAGAGAGTTGGTTGAGAATCTTAGAAATTTAGATAGCTCAGTTAAAGCAGATGATATTGAGTCTCGGTTCAAAGCGATCAAAGAACAAGCATTAAGATCATTGCGAGACAAAACTGATATCTATGAAGATGGCGGTAATGTCATTAAGTTGGGGCCTAGACATAAGTTTTCAGTCAATACACAAGAATTGGATCTAACGATCATACCTCGCAGCGGCGAATTAAATATTCATTTAACTGGTACGGACTACTTTGAGCCTATAACCAATAATGATTTGCTAGATCTGAAGGCGTACTGGGATATATCTTTAGAATCTGAGACGCCTGACGTATATCGGGCTGAATACCTTGCTGCTTTGATTCTCCATGCCGCAGATCTTGAAGAGGACGGTTTAAGTCAGAATATTTTGCATAATTCTCTTAATACTGATGAACAGCTTGAAAAAATAGTACGTGACTTTGCCAGTCCTCGTTACAAAGAAGGTTACGAAAAGGGCGTGCATGACCATGATGCAACCTTGATCCTGAAATCTGTGCTACCAGCCATTGAACAGGCTGAATTGCTTAAATTTGACCCATTATCACGAGCCTTAGCCCAGATTTTTTGGGCGCATACTGAACTTTTATTGGATAAAACCAAAGGTAAGCGCGGAACTATTGAAGAAGGCGGTCTTCAGACTTTAGCGGTCACTTGGCTAGAGCGTGCGAAATCTGCATCTCATATGCGGTCCGTGTTTGGTAGCAATAAGGCCATCGATCTATTGGCAAAAGAGATTGAGTTACAAATTGGTCAATTTATAAATGATCACCCAATTTCACTCGAATCCAACTACATATCTGAACTTGATATTCGGAGAGCATCCACATATCTCGTGCTTGAACTAGCACGAGAGCATCTAGAGTTTATCAGTAGCCAATATGCGGGTGACTTAGTCGATGAATTGAAGCGATCAATGGATGATCAAACTTGGGGTCAATACCTCCTTTCCTTAGAGAAGTTAGCTGGTTTGCCGGGTGAAAAGTGGAAACTTAGTGAAGCTTGGTTAAAAGCACTGCTAGATGATAAATTATCTGAAGGTGATTTAACCAAAAACAGTAAGCTAAAAAAACTATCCCGTTATATACCTGAAGCTATTACACAGTTGAATTTGGGGGATCGAGTAAACAGACGAACAAGTAATGTTGATCTTGAGCTAAGTATTGAAGGTTTATTGGGCGATCACCAATTAATTGAAAGCCAGGCTTTAAGTTTCGGACTGGATTCATTCCTACAACGTATGGAGCATCATCGTGATGTTGTGGTACCAGCGTATCACCATTATTTGAAAACCAGGCAGCAAGTGATAGCAGAAGAACGTGATGCCTTGCGATTAGAAGAGTTTAAAGCACGTCCATTAAGTTCTTTTGTTCGGAACCGCTTAATTAACGAATCTTACTTACCTTTGATTGGCGATAACCTTGCCAAACAAATGGGGACGATAGGTGAAAACAAACGAACAGATCTTATGGGTTTGTTAATGATGATATCACCTCCAGGTTACGGTAAAACGACGCTAATGGAGTATGTGGCAAACCGCCTTGGTTTGATCTTTATGAAGATCAATTGTCCGTCACTGGGTCACGATGTTTTGTCATTGGATCCGCAGCAAGCACCCAATGCAACAGCCAAACAAGAGTTACTCAAACTCAACCTGGGTCTGGAAATGGGTAATAACGTCATGCTGTATCTAGATGATATACAGCATACTCACCCCGAATTCTTGCAGAAGTTCATTTCACTTTGTGACGGTACTCGCCGTATTGAGGGTATCTGGAAGGGCAAGACAAAAACCTATGATATGCGCGGACGAAAATTCTGCGTCGTTATGGCAGGTAACCCCTATACGGAATCTGGTGAGGCATTTAAAGTACCTGACATGCTTGCTAACCGTGCAGATATTTATAACCTTGGCGATATTTTGGGCGGAATGGATGAGCAGTTTGCACTGAGTTATGTTGAAAACTCACTCACCTCTAATTCTGTGCTGGCACCTCTGGCGGTGCGAGAGATGGGCGATGTTTATAAGTTAATAGATATGGCGAAGGGTAGTGAGGTCGCTTCGACAGATTTAAGCCATCAATACAGTGGCGCAGAGATCAATGAAATCACCGAAATTCTAAAAAAGATGTTCGTGATTCAAGATGTTGTATTGAAGATAAACCAGCAGTATATCGCTTCTGCTGCGCAGAATGACAAGTATCGAACAGAGCCCTCCTTTAAATTGCAGGGTAGCTATCGAAATATGAATAAGATGAGTGAAAAGCTCTCTGCGGTTATGAATGAATCTGAGCTGATGGAAATGATTCAGGATCATTATCTGGGTGAGGCACAATTACTCACAACAGGGGCTGAAGATAACTTGTTAAAACTGGCTGAACTTCGTGGCAATATGACTGAAGAACAAGCGGCTAGGTGGAAACAAATTCAACGTGACTTCTTACGAAATAAAGCGATGGGTGGTGACGAAGGTGATGTGGGTGGCAAAGTAGTTGCTCAACTGGCAGACCTTGTACATGGTTTACAAGATCTCAAAGCTGTTGCAGAAGGATCGATAGTAGAGCCTGAGCTAATTGAAACAGTAGTAGATAAGGCGGTAGATGACAGTGGCGTAGGTTTATCTTCAGAGCAGTTAACTGCAGAAATGGATCGTTTAGTTGCCGTACTGAAAGGTAATCAACCTAACGTTGAAGTGATAAATCAGCCTGTTCCAGGTATAAGCAAAATTTTATCAGTTTTGGCTGATACGATTGAGCAAAGCTTGATGCCAGTTGTAATGAGTATGG
>CAJVZR010000099.1 GCA_913019965.1 uncultured Oleispira sp. | reverse complement strand
AAAGTAATGAACGATGAGTACGGTATTGTTAATGGTCACGTTGAGACTGTTCACTCTTATACTAACGATCAGAACTTAATTGATAACTATCACTCTGGTGATCGTCGTGGTCGTGCTGCGGCATTGAACATGGTTATTACAGAGACGGGTGCCGCTTCTGCAGTAGCAAAAGCATTGCCTGAGATGGCAGGTCTGCTAACCGGTAACGCGATTCGCGTTCCTACGCCAAACGTATCTATGGCGATTCTTTCTTTGAATGTTAAGAAGGATGTGACCACTGAAGGGGTTAACGACTATCTTCGTGAGATGTCTTTGCACTCTGAAGTTCAAAAGCAAATCGACTGGGTTAACTCTCCGGAAGTTGTATCAACAGACTTCGTGGGTAACTCTCACGCCGGTATCGTGGATGCAAAAGCGACCATTACTTCTGATAATCGCGTTAACTTATACGTTTGGTATGATAACGAGTTTGGTTATAGCCGTCAGGTAGTGCGTATTGCTCAGCAAATGTGTGGTGTTTTCTACCCTACGTACCCAGCTGCAAAATAATGTCTTAGCCAATAGGCTCATTATTTAGCACTAAAAAAAGCCGTTACTTGCCCGTAGCGGCTTTTTTTTGTCTAAGCTTTGTACAGCGCGAGGTTTCTAGCGACTAAATATTGATTTAACAAGGGATTTCACCGCTTTTCAGTGGATAAATGGAATTGTCATCTTTATACTTAGCGCGATTTTTTAACTAAATATAATAGGCCAAGTATTTGTTTCTAAATAAAAAATTATTTCTAGTTGTTTTGTACGGATTTTAAACAACTGAGAATAGGTTTTTATTTGAGCGATAGGCGGCATATAACTGTGGTTAGGCAAGACGTATGATCAAAATTAAACAAGGTCTCGACTTACCCATCACTGGTACTCCCGAGCAATCAATTAGTCAGGGTAATGCAGTAACAGAAGTTGCTGTTGTTGGTCCCGACTACGTTGGCATGAAGCCGACGATGGTTGTGAAAGAAGGTGATCGAGTCAAGAAAGGTCAGGTATTATTTACCGACAAGAAAACGGCTGGTGTTCAATATACTGCTCCTGCGAGTGGTGTGGTGAAGGCTATCAACCGTGGTGACCGACGCGTATTTCTTTCAGTGGTAGTGGCGGTAGAAGGTAATGAAGAAATTACTTTTCAAAGCTATGCAGCAGATAAGCTAAATGAAGTGAGCCGCGAAGCGGTGCAGCAGAATTTGGTTGAGTCTGGCTTATGGACAGCGTTACGTACACGTCCGTATTCAAAAGCACCTGCACTCGATACAGTTCCAGCGTCTATTTTCGTTACTGCAATGGATACCAATCCATTGGCAGCAGATCCTCAGTTGGTGATTGCTGAGCAAGCTGAAGCGTTTAAAGCCGGTGTGCAAATACTGAAGCGTTTGACCGATGGTCAGGTTTTTGTATGTAAGGCGCCTGGTGCCAATATCCCAACGACGGGTATTGAAACAACAGAAGAATTCTCAGGTCCACACCCAGCGGGTCTGGCCGGTACTCATATCCATAAGTTAGATGCGGCTAGTGCGGCTAAAACGGTATGGAGCATTGGTTACCAAGATGTGATCGCTTTTGGACAATTATTCACTACCGGTTCTTTGAACTGTGAGCGTGTAATTTCTTTAGCCGGTCCACAGGTTAAGAAGCCTCGCTTAGTACGTACTCTATTGGGTGCTAACTTAGCTGAGTTAACGGCTGGGGAATTAAACGATAGCGAAAATCGTTTGGTCTCTGGTTCTGTATTCGGTGGTCGTACCGCTGCAGAAGGCCTTGGCTTTTTAGGTCGCTTCCATAATCAGGTATCGGTATTAGAAGAAGGTCGTGATCGTCCGCTTCTGCATTATCTACGTCCTGGTTTTGAGCGCTTCTCGGTTATGCCGATTTATATCTCTCGTTTCCTAAACAAGACCTTTAATTTCACCACGTCTACCAATGGTAGTGAACGTGCCATGGTGCCGGTAGGTACTTATGAGCGTGTGATGCCTTTGGATATCTTACCAACGCAATTGCTTCGTGCCTTGATCGTTGAAGATATGGAAGTCGCCGTGAACTTAGGTGCTTTAGAGTTGGACGAAGAAGATTTGGCATTATGTACTTATACCTGCCCTGGCAAGTATGAATACGGTCCGATCTTGCGTACTAACTTAACTCGCATCGAACAGGAGGGCTAATCAATGGGTCTACGTTCTTTATTTGATAGCGCCGCTCCTCACTTCGAGAAGGGTGGTCGCTTTGAAAAATGGTATCCACTGTACGAAGCAGTCGATACAGGTTTATATTCGCCACCGAATGTAACCAATAATACCGCGCACGTACGTGACGGTATCGATCTAAAACGTATCATGATCACAGTTTGGGTTTGTACTTTCCCAGCTTTATTCTTTGGTATGTATAACTTAGGTTTGCAAGCGAACTTAGCCATTGCTGGCGATGCTACATTGATTGAAGGCTGGCGTGAATGCCTAGTTCAATTGCTAGGAGCAGGCCATGATGCTGGCAGTATCTGGGACAATATTGTCTTTGGTGCCGCTTACTTCCTTCCGGTATACGCCGTTGTGTTTGTTGTTGGTGGTTTCTGGGAAGTACTTTTCGCTATGGTACGTGGCCACGAAGTTAACGAAGGTTTCTTTGTAACGTCTGTGCTATTTGCCTTGATTCTTCCTCCTTCTATTCCTTTATGGCAGGTCGCTTTAGGTATTACCTTTGGTATTGTTGTTGGTAAAGAGATCTTTGGTGGTACGGGTAAAAACTTCTTAAACCCAGCCCTTACGGGTCGTGCTTTCTTATTCTTCGCATATCCAGCTCAAATGTCGGGTAACGCAGTATGGACAGCAGCTGATGGTGTGTCCGGTGCAACGCCTCTAGGCCTTGCTAATGAAGGCGGTGTTCAGAGCATAATCGATTCTGGTATTACTTGGATGGATGCTTTCATCGGTACGATTCAAGGTTCAGTGGGTGAAACCTCTACTTTAGCCATCTTCATCGGTGGTGCGGTACTACTGGTTATGGGTATTGCTTCTTGGCGTATCGTTGCCGGTGTCATGATCGGTATGATCCTTACATCCTTGATGTTCAATGCGATCGGTTCTGATACCAACCCATTATTTGCAATGGATTGGACTTGGCACTTGGTATTGGGTGGTTTTGCCTTCGGTATGATCTTTATGGCAACCGATCCTGTATCCGCTTCAATGACAGACTTTGGTAAGTACTTCTTTGGTGCTTTGATTGGCTTCATGGTAGTGATGATTCGTGTGATCAACCCAGCATTCCCAGAAGGTATGATGTTGGCGATCTTGTTTGCTAACTTATTCGCACCGCTTATCGATCACTTTGTCGTGCAAGCGAATATTAAACGGAGAATGGCTCGTGGCTAGTAATAACGATTCGATTCAAAAAACACTATTGGTTGCCATCTTATTGTGTTTGTTTTGCTCCATCATCGTTGCAGGCGCTGCGGTATCGCTAAAGCCTCTACAAATTGCTAACAAGCAGTTGGATAAAAACAAAAACATCTTGGCAGCTGCTGATCTTCTAGTAGAAGGTCAGTCTATTGAAGAGCAGTTCAAGCAGGTTACGACTCGCATCGTGAATCTAGAAACTGGTGCTTATGCAACAGATGCTGAACTTTCTGAAATCAAAGCCGCAGGTTATAACCCAGCAGCGTTTGATCAGAAAAAATCTTCAAAAGATAGCAAGCTTTCAGCCAAGCTTGATGCCGATAAAGATATCGCATCGATTAAGCGTCTAGAGAAGTTTGCCGCTATCTATACCATCGAAAAAGACGGTGTTGTTGAGAAGATGATTCTTCCGGTTCACGGCTACGGTCTTTGGTCTACGTTATACGGTTTCTTGGCCCTTGAAGGTGACCTAGAAACAGTTATCGGTTTAGGTTTTTACTCTCATGCTGAAACACCGGGTCTAGGTGGCGAGGTGGATAATCCATCTTGGAAAGCTCAGTGGGTAGGTAAGAAACTTTATAACTCTGAAGGCGATTTGGCCATTCGTGTTATCAAGGGCAAAGCAGCTCCTGGTAGCCAGCACGATGTTGATGGTCTATCTGGCGCAACTCTAACGGGTCGCGGTGTATCTAACTTGGTTAACTTCTGGTTGGGTAAAGATGCTTTTGGTCCTTTCTTATCTGTTGCTAAAGCTGGGGGTGTTTAATGTCTCTTAAATCCGTCATTTCTGAACCGGTTTTTTCACAAAATCCGATTGCAGTTCAAATTCTAGGTGTATGTTCTGCATTAGCAGTAACCACCAGTCTACAAGTGACCTTGGTAATGTGTATTGCATTGACCTCGGTGACGGCTTGTTCGAACGTCGGTATTGCGTTAATTCGTAACCACATTCCAAATAACATCCGTATTATTGTACAGATGATTATTATTGCCTCCTTGGTAATCGTAGTAGACCAGATATTGAAAGCCTATGCTTACGATATCAGTAAGTCGCTATCGGTATTCGTCGGTTTGATCATTACAAACTGTATCGTTATGGGTCGTGCGGAAGCGTATGCCATGAAGAACGGTCCTGTGATGAGCTTCTTCGATGGTATCGGTAACGGTTTGGGTTACTCGGTTGTATTGATCGTAGTGGCAACTGTGCGTGAATTGTTTGGTGCCGGTAACCTATTAGGTTTCGAAGTACTGCCTCTAATCACAAACGGCGGCTGGTATCAGTCAAACGGCTTGTTGCTATTGCCACCAAGCGCATTCTTCATCATCGGTTTCTTCATCTGGGCTCTACGTAGCTGGAAGACGGAGCAGGTTGAACAGCCAGACTTTAAAATCTTGCCTAACACAGTTAACTCGGAGAACCACTAATGGAACATTATATTAGTTTGTTCATCAAGGCTGTGTTCGTTGAAAACATGGCATTGGCCTTCTTCTTAGGTATGTGTACTTTCTTAGCAATTTCTAAGAAGATTCAGACGTCCTTTGGTCTAGGTGTTGCCGTAATCGTTGTATTGGCGATTACTGTTCCAATTAATAACTTGATCTATACCTACGTGCTAAAAGAAGGCGCATGGGCGTGGATGGGTGAAGAATACGCTTCTGTTGATTTGAGCTTCCTAGGTCTATTGACTTACATCGGTGTAATTGCAGCGATGGTTCAAATTTTGGAAATGTTCTTAGATAAATTCGTTCCTGCTTTATACAACGCATTGGGTGTATTCCTACCTTTGATCACAGTGAACTGTGCCATCATGGGTGCGTCTTTGTTCATGGTAGAGCGTGATTACAACCTTGCAGAAAGTACCGTTTATGGTGTTGGCGCAGGTGTTGGTTGGGCATTAGCGATTACGGCGTTGGCCGGTATTCGTGAAAAAATGAAATACAGCGATGTTCCAGCAGGACTTCAAGGCTTAGGCATTACCTTCTTTACCGTTGGTTTGATGTCTCTTGGCTTTATGTCGTTCTCTGGCGTATCACTATAAGGAGTCGGTATCGTGGATAAAGAGATCATACTCGGCGTAGTGATGTTTACTGTCATCGTACTTTCTTTGGTGGCAATCATTTTAAGCGCCCGAGCTAAACTAGTTAGCTCTGGTAATGTGAAAATCGTAATCAACGGTGAAAAGACTGTTGAAACCGAAGCGGGCGGCAAGTTGTTACAAACACTTGCGGCAAACGAAGTATTCCTATCATCCGCATGTGGTGGTGGTGGTACGTGTGCCCAGTGTAAGTGTCAGGTGACTGAAGGCGGTGGCTCTATGCTACCAACAGAAGAATCTCACTTCACTAAAGGTGAAGCTCGTGAAGGCTGGCGCTTGTCCTGCCAGGTTCCTGTTAAACAGGACATGGTAGTAGAAGTACCTGAAGAAGTATTTGGTGTTAAGAAGTGGGAGACGATTGTTGAATCGAATCCTAACATGGCAACCTTCATTAAAGAGCTGACCTTGCGTCTGCCTGAAGGCGAGATTGTTGACTTCCGCGCCGGTGGTTATGTTCAGCTTGAGTGCCCTCCGTTTGAGATTAACTTCTCTGACTTCGATATTGAAGAAGAATATCGTGGTGACTGGGAACACTTTAAGTTCTTCGACCTTAAGTGTGTAAGCAAAGAAGAAGTGATTCGTGCTTACTCTATGGCCAACTACCCAGAAGAGCAGGGCGTTGTGAAGTTCAATATCCGTATTGCAACTCCACCTCCAGGCACGACCGGTATTAACCCAGGAATCATGTCTTCTTACGTCTTTAACTTGAAGCCGGGTGACAAGGTAACTGTATACGGTCCATTCGGTGAATTCTTTGCGAAAGAAACTGATGCAGAAATGGTATTCGTAGGGGGTGGTGCAGGTATGGCCCCAATGCGTTCACACATCTTCGATCAGCTTAAGCGCTTGAAATCAGATCGTAAGATCAGCTTCTGGTACGGTGCTCGTTCTTTGAAAGAATTATTCTATCAAGACGAATACGATGCACTAGCGGCGGAGTTCCCGAACTTCCAGTGGCACGTTGCTATGTCGGATCCGCAGCCAGAAGATAACTGGGAAGGTTTAACAGGTTTCATTCACAACGTATTGTTGGAGAATTACCTGAAAGATCACCCAGCACCAGAAGATTGTGAATTCTACATGTGTGGGCCACCTATCATGAACCAATCAGTGATCGCTATGCTTGAAGGCATGGGCGTTGAACCTGAAAACATCATGCTAGATGACTTCGGTTAATCGCTTGTTGTAATAACAAGGTTAATTGAAGATCAAAAAAGCCGCTTTAGAAGCAATTCTAAAGCGGCTTTTTTGTTTCTGCGATTCTAAGCAGGACCTGGTTGGGCTAGTACTTTCTTGAACTTTGAAATTCTTTTGGAGTAAGTCCAGTCCAGCGCTTGAAGGCTTTATGGAAAGCGCTGTTATCGTTGAAGCCCATTTCGAAGGCGATCTCACTGATCGATAAGCTATTGGCATTTAAAAACTGCTTAGCTTGCTGAGTGCGATAATATTTCAGCTCATCCTGAAAACTGGTCCCTTCTTGCTGTAAGCGACGCTGTAAGGTTCTCGCAGTGATATTGAATTGCTGAGCGATGCTCTCTATATCCAGTTCCACAGAAGCCTCACTGTTTTGGAAATATCGCCACAACCTCAATGTTAACGCATCTTTATTTTCGACCTCATGTAAGAGTTGCTGTAATTCATCATTGAGCAGTTCCGCAATTCTTGGATTGGGGTTGTAAATGGCAGATTCTAAAACTGCAGGAGGAAAAATAGCCTGATTATATTCTTGTTCAAATAAAACCTTCGTTTTTAGAATGCGTTCGTATTCTTTGATATCGCCTGCAGGCTTATGGCGAAAATGAATCTCGATAGGGCGGTTATGAACGGTAAAATCCTTGTTCATTACGAAAATACCAATATTAATAAGCGCCGAAATATCTTGCTCTATGATATGGCGAATACTTTCAGCTTCATATTGTTGGCTATAGATGCGGTTGACCGCATAGCCATTCTCTTCGATGACTTTGGAAACAAACAGGTTATTAATGATGAATTCAACGGATAGAATTTTTTCTAGTGCTTGTGCAATATTAGCGCAATTCATCATGATCTGGCCTAAAAGGCCATAGTCGTGAGGGTGAATTTTTTCACCCACATGTAGACCAATTATAGGGTCTTGAGTGATAGCTTCAGCGGATTGCCAGGCGCTATTCAAGGTATCGAGAGGGACTCGATTAAAATAATATTCTTGCTCACTAAAGCGTTGAGTCAATTGCTCAATATCAGGGGAATTAAATCCCATTCGCTCTAAAGCATTATTAATAATGTTTAGATAGTGAATGCTGACTGAAGGGTGCTTGTGTGAATTCGGCATAGTACTTAACTAGTGATGAGTCTCGTCATTATAATGCTATCTGGGACGATAGTACTATCGAGGCCGAGGAATTGGCTTCGTTTGACCTATATTTAATTTAACAGAACCAAGGATTGGAACAATACTTAGATACCAATGAAAATGTAACTATTTGTTGTCCAATTAGGTCAGAAACATGTCGTGATAGGTCAGTAAGCTGTCACCTTTGGATGATGTGCTCAGAGCCCAAAACTCTTATTTTACTATGGAATTATAAAAATAAGAGATAAACATGAAGAAGAGAATAATACAGTCTACATTAATCGCGGCTCTGGCAGGAGTTGCCAACTTCTCGCTTGCTTTTAGTGGCGCACCGTCCGTCATTGCTACCGATAATACCGCCATTGCTAACCACCAACAGAGTTGGGAATTCAAGGCCTTAGCCCACCAGAACATGCTGGATAATGCGACCCCCATGTCGCAAGGCTTTAATGTTATGGGTCATAACGCCTATAACAGTTCAGCCTATAGCTCTTTGGTTCATATTGATCCGAACCATACCTTAACCATTACCGAACTACTGGATTTGGGTGTGCGTACCATAGAAATGGACTACCACTGGGTATGGCAAACAAAAGACCTTCCGGGTGGTAGCGCGCTACTAATGTGTCACGCGGGTGATGATGACTTCGGTTGTAGCGGTCTTGAGCGTTACTTAAAAGACGGTGTTAATGAAGTGAATAACTGGATCCGTAAGAACCCCAAAGAAGTGGTTACCCTCTATTTCCAAGATGATGCTGAAGGCCATGATGCTGAGCTAGTCAGTGCTGTAGCCGCTATCGATGACTTAATTTACAAGCAACCTGAAGGTCAGTGCGATGACTTTTCAACTATGGTGAAAACCACAACCGAAGAAGATGTTTTAAAAGCCGGTAAGCAAATTGTAATTATGGGTAGTAGCTGTTCTGGTAGGGGTCCGTGGACGGGTTATTCTTGGAATAGCATTCACAACTGGGTATCTGGTGGTGGTCAGTCTATCTTAGATAAATCGGAAGCTGATTGTTTAGCCGATACAGCGAAGCAAGATGGCGCTCATCGCATCTGGGAAGATATGACGAACCTAGGCCGCGCCTTTGGTGATCCAGGTCCTAAAATTGATGCGGCGTTGGCCGCTAAAGCCGGACGCTGTGGTATTACTGCATTATCATTGGACATGATCACTATGGGTGATTCTCGCATGAAGGCTTCTATCTGGAGCTGGGGTGAATTACAGCCGAATAATTACAATAATGCAGAAGATTGTGCGCTTTCTATGGCTGATGGTCGTTTTGATGATTGGGCTTGTGGTGCTACTCATCCTTACGCTTGTAAAACTGAAGGTGGTAAACAGTGGGCTATTTCTCAGCAAACTGCTGGTCATTCGACTGAGGCAGGCCAAGCGGCGTGTCAGGCTTTAGGCAGCCAATGGCATTTCGCAGTTCCCACTAATAGCCAGCAAAATGAAATTCTAAAAGCTGCAAAGGCAGCAAGTAATGCGACCTATGCTTGGTTGGACTACAGCGATGTAATAGAAGAGGGTGTTTGGAAAACGTCTAAGCACGAAATTGATTATGGTGATGGTACGGTTTCTTTAAAGTCGCTGAAATCTGGCCTGACGTATGAATTCTTTATGAAAGCAACGCACAATAATTGCGAGCTACAGTGGCAAGGTGGTGACGAAGGTACTGGTGAGCGCAATGCTAAGTTTGATTGCATGGCCAAAGGCGATGCGATGTTCTTCTCTGCTGATAGCGCACCAACAACCAACAGTGATGGCAGCGTGAGTATTCATGGTGTGATTAAAACCCGTGCGGGTGGCCATACCTGTGGTTTGGAGTGGGATGGATCAGAGTCGGGCGGCGAACGTAATGCTAAATTTGACTGCTCTGGCAGCGCCGATCCATTAACCATTACCAGTTATGCCGGTGGTTCTACCGAACGTGTTCGTATTACCTCAGATAATAATTGTGGTTTACAGTGGGCAGGCGGCGATGCCAATAGTGACGGTGAGCGTAATGCTAAGTTTGATTGTGATCCTGCTTGGGATGACATGACACTGTATGGCGTGAAGATGCCTTCCGAATATCGTGAGTTAAAAGTGCTAGGTAAGTGCATTGATGTTGCGCCAAGTTCTTTCCAAAACGGTGGTAATGCTTACTTGTGGGATTGCCATGGCGCTGCTTGGCAGAAGTGGTTCCATGAGCCAGGCACGGGTTTAATTCGCAGTAAGCACAACCCTAACTTCTGTTTGGACAGTACCAATGGTAACGAAGATTTCACTAACGTCGGTATCTGGGCGTGTGAAAACCATCCTAATCTGCAGTGGGATGTGGTTGGCAATACCATTCGTCCACGCAAAAATCATGCGCTAGCGTTAGATATTCTGTATGGCAGCGCCGACAATGGTGCCAACCTTCAGCTGTATAAAGCTGATGGTAATGCCGCTCAGCAGTTTAGCTTTGGCAGCAACTAAACCCTCATCTTTTAAGTAAAAAATAAGCCGCGTACTACGCGGCTTTTCTTTGCTTAGCTTTTTAAATACCGTAGAACAATAATAAAAAATGAGAACGATAATGAAAAAACATGCGAAAAAAATATTGCCCGCATCCTTGCTGCTAGCCGCGAGTATTGGTGCACAAGCGACTCCTGCAGGAAATTACGATACCAGCGATTGGGTGAATCAGGTTTATCAAAACCGAGGCGATACAACCTTGCGCCAAATGGTCATTCCCGGTACGCACGATTCTGCCACCTATAATTTCAGTTCCTCTTCCGATTTATCTCCTGATGCCAATTCCATTTTTGGCGCAGCCAAAGGCATTGTGTCTGATTGGGGTAAAACTCAAAGCTACAACATTTATGACATGTTACAAAAAGGCATTCGTCATTTTGATTTACGCATTCTGAAACACGAAGGGGAGTTTGTTAACGTTCACTCTCTCGTGGGAATGAAGGTGGTTGATGTATTAGCACAGGTTAAACAGTTTGCCGATGAACACCCTAAAGAAGTTATTATTTTAGAAGTTGCCAAAACTCCTAGTAGCAGTGATATGCCTGCGCTATTAGATATGTTTGATCAATACGTCGGGGATCGTAAACCTGATGCTTCTATTCCTGCGGCGCAGCAAACCTTAGATAATTTATGGGCAGCGGATAACGACGGTAAAAACAATAGCGTGATTGTGATCTGGGCCTCCAGTAGTTCGGCCGGGGAAGCTCGTGGTTATTACGGCAGCTCGCAGCTTGAAGGTACTTGGGCGGATACGGAAAGTTCCGGCAATCTGCACGACCGCTTGCTCAATGGTTGGGATAGAAATGGGCGCATCTATAAAGGGCTAAAAAATGCTCCGCAAGATAAATTATTTTACAGCGCGTTCACCTTTACCCCGCAAGAATCGACCATCATCGAAGACGTCTTCAATGTTTTCAGTTCCGGTAGCTTACTAAGCTGGACCCGAGATTGGATGCGTTCATATTTAGGTGATTGGGTAACAGGGTGGACTGCTCAAGGTCATCGTCCCAATATCATGACCACGGATTTCTTTGAATATACCGCCATGGTGCCAACTGCCATTCAGTTAAATACTCAAGCGCCTGCGGTACCGACGCAAGCATTGCAATATACCATTGCTAACGATGTTCACCGAGTATGGAGCGATAGTGGTTCGGGCTCTGATAACGATGGCTCGATCTGGCGTCTGAATACACTTCCTGGCTTTTATCCTTTGGGTGATATTCCAATCGGCGGTTATAACTTTGACTGGAATGTAGAACGTATTTTAGTAAAAGATGGCCAGCCAGGAGTGACTCGTCCCCTGGGTTATAACTGGGTATGGAATGATAACGATTCTGGTGCTGATTCTGATGCTAGTATTTGGCGTCCTATCGCCCCCGCTGGTTTCGTTTGTTTAGGTGACGTCACTACGTTAAATCATGGCCTAGCCCCTTCGACAGACTTAATTCGCTGTGTGCACGAAAGTTACCTTGAACAGTCGCCAAACTTCAATTGGAAGTGGAATGATTCAGGTTCAGGTGGTAAATACGATGTCTCTTTATGGGATGGACATAACGGTAATGGCTCTACGTTAAATGCGGGTTCTATGCGCGCTAATCGCAGTCATTCAAAACCTGCAGCGGAAACATTCAA
>CAJVZR010000098.1 GCA_913019965.1 uncultured Oleispira sp. | reverse complement strand
ATTTAGCAGGCGCCGAGCGTCGCTCCAAAGATCTTGCCCCAGTAGGCACAGCCCATGAATCATGGATGTCTGGCTGGCGAGAAGGTCGAGCTGATAACTGGGACGGAATGACGGGCGTTTCTGGCATTCACAAACTGACTCTATAGCAAGTCTTTGATTCAAAGAATTCGCTAAAAATATACACCTAGTTCTCCTCATCAGGGAGACAGTGCAAAAAAGAAGGCCCAGCAATGATCTGGGCATTCTTTTATCTAGATTTTAGTCTTACTTTTTACTCGCAAAGCGAGCAGCTATCGCATCAACACATTCACGTACTAACTCAGGGCCACGATAGATAAAGCCACTGTATACTTGAATAAGCTCTGCTCCAGCATCAATTTTCTCGACCGCGCCCGCGCCATCTAAAATACCGCCCACACCCACAACCGGTAATTTACCGTCAAGCGCTGCAACCAAGGCCGCAACGGTTTCTGTTGCTGAATCTTCCAGAGGTGCGCCACTAAGACCACCGGCTTCACCCGCAAACTCATGCCCCTCTACTCCTTCACGAGATAAAGTAGTATTCGTCGCGATCACGCCATCAATTTTATTTTTGATCAAGGTTTCAGCAACTAACTGAACATTCTCTTCGTCCATATCCGGTGCAATTTTAACTAATACCGGCTTGTAACCAAATTCTTCCGCTAACTCTAACTGACGGGCTTTAATCGGTGCTAATAGCTCGTCTAACGTATCGCCAAACTGCAAGTCACGCAGCCCTGGGGTATTTGGCGAAGAAATATTCACCGTAATATACGTCGCGTACTGATAAACCTTATTCAAACAAATCAGATAATCATCAACGGCTTTCTCTACCGGAGTATCAAAGTTCTTACCAATATTGATACCCAATACGCCTTTGAACTTGGCTTTTTTAACCTGCTCAACCAGATGATCAACACCCTTATTATTGAATCCCATTCGATTAATAATCGCTTGTTTTTCAGCAAGGCGGAATAAACGCGGCTTCGGATTACCCGGCTGAGGGCGTGGGGTAATGGTGCCAATCTCAATAGAACCAAAGCCTAAACGGGCAAACGCATCAATATAATCGCCATTTTTATCCAAACCCGCCGCCAAACCGACGGGGTTCGGATATTTAATACCCATCACCTCGACTGGGCAATCAGGAATTTTAGGGGCAACAAAAGAAAGCAAAGATAAACGCTCAGCAGCGCCTAGCATATCAAGACCCAGTTCATGAGAGGTTTCGCCACTCATTTTGAACATTACTTTTCGTACTAGACCGTACCAATCGAGACCTGACATTATCTTCGCCTTTTGACATGTGTTTTAAAATTGCTAGAAAGCAGCGTGCACGCTAAAAATCGCGCGCATTATACGATAAAAGCTGCATTAGAGCCATGATTAAAGCGTTTTGAGGCATTTCAAGAAAGCCGAGTTATACCGTCGAATTTTCCAACATCGTTAAAACTAATTTTGAAGGTGCCGTGTATGCCTTCGTGACCCACCATGCCTTTTAAAATAGCCGCAGGAAAGCGCACAATTCGACCGTCTTGAGCGGTAGCAACCACGTTTTGAACTTGGCCTTGATAAAAGCTGAGATAATCTTCGCGGGAAATATGTAAGGAGACTATGATTTCTTTCATAGTGTGATAATAACGGAACAGACATTCGTCTTCAATCTGCTAAAATGCGCAAATGAATGAACTAAAAAGCCTAATCAGCCAAGCCTGGCAAGCACGCTCTGACCTACAAGCACAGTGGCAAGAAGAACAAACCGACTGTTTTCGTATTTTCCACGGTACCAACGAAGGCCTAGCGGGCACGACCTTAGATCGCTATGGCCCGTTATTGATACTGCAGACCTTTCACCAAGGTTTAACGGATGAAGAACTTGCTCAAGTCCGCTCTTTTGGTGAAGATGAATTTCCTGATCTTCACCTAGTTTATAACGACCGTAGTAAAAATAATTCCCGTATTCAAAATGCAGAGGAAGAGACAGACGCGTTAGATAACACTCCAATGGAAGGTTCTGAACTCGGCATTAAATACTGTGTTCAAGGGCGCCATCAAGGCCAAGACCCTTGGTTATTTTTGGATTTACGCGCCGGCCGTCGTTATGTCAAAGCTAATAGCGAAGGCAAAACCGTACTGAACCTATTTTCTTATACTTGCGGTATTGGTATTGCGGCAGGAGTTGGCGGAGCAAAGCGGGTTGTTAATGTTGATTTCGCCGAGTCGTCGCTAGCAGTCGGCATGGAAAACGCGCGCTTAAACAACCTTAAGCAAGTTGAATTTATTCAATCCGATGTCTTTCCGGCGATTAAGCAATTTGCCAATATGCCGATCAGTGCTCGTCGTGGTAAGAAGTTACCGAAATACCCTAAGCATGGCCCAGAGCAGTTTGACTTGGTCTTTTTAGATCCGCCCCGTTGGGCAAAAAGTGCCTTTGGTAATGTGGACTTGATTCGTGATTATCAGTCACTATTTAAGCCGAGCTTGCTTGCCACCAAAGAAGGCGGACAGCTCATTTGCTGCAATAACGTCGCTCAAGTTGATCGTGATGAGTGGCTAGAATCTCTCAAGCGCTGCGCCATTAAAGCGGGTCGTCCACTTAAAAGCATTGAAATACTACTGCCTGATACCGACTTCCCAAGCCCAGATGGTAATCCACCCTTGAAGATTGCGATTTGCCAGCTTTAACTACTAGCTTTAACTACTAGCTTTAACAAATTGAACAGGTTTAATCCCAAAGTGTAGGCGGCATTCATACCGCCTACGTTTCTCGTTTTTCCACTACCTACTAGCCACAATCAGCCACCTGATGCTTACTGGCTTGAGCTAAATCTAACAATTCGCGTAAGGCTACTGAGTACATCGCATATTCAACCCGATCTGAAGCACGCAGCTCATCAAGCATGCGCTGCCAGCGACTCACCAAGTTAGGATGTGCCAACTTCCATTGCTCCATAAGTTCAGTCATCGGCATATCATCCGTATCTTCACTGCTTAAAACCGATACGGTTAACGAACGTAATTGCCAATCCATATCATCACGAAAAGCTTCTCGAGCCAAAGCTTGCCAATGAGAGTTCACGTCTAAAGTATTGATTTGCTCTAAGAACCAATTTAACGACAAGGTCTCGCCGACGCAGAAATACGCCTCCGCTACGCGTTCTACTGGACGCTCTGTTTGATGCGAAGCCTCAATGATACCGAGGGCCGAGAATAACGAACTTGTGCCCGCCGCTAAAGATGATACCTCTTCCGGAACCCCCTGATCAGCATACTCATCAAACCGAGTCTGCCAAGACTCTTGAGTAGAGCCTTGCAGCCATTGCGATAAATTATTTCTAACCGAATCAGCACTTTCTTTAAAGGACTTAACTTCTGCAGCAACATCCATATCCGTACGGCGATTACGCAGAAACCAACGGCTAGCACGACGCACTAAGCGCATGAGCCGGCTCATCATATCCGCTTGAATTTTAGCGGGGATTTGATAGTCCAAGGCTTCTATTTTCGCCCATAAATCATGCAGACCAAAGACATCACGAGCGGCCACATAGGCCCGCGCCACTTCAACCACCGTTGCCCCAGTAGATTCAGTCAAACGATTTACAAAAGTAATGCCCATATAATTGACTAAATCATTCGCTAACTGAGTCGCCACGATTTCAGAGCGCAGTTTATGGTTCATAACAGGACTATTATATTCATCCACCAGCTTTTGTGGAAAAGCCGTTTCAACAATCTTACATAAATAAGGATCTTGACTGATTGCATCGAGATTAAGTTGTTCTTTTAGATCCGCTTTAGCATAAGAAATTAATACCGAAAGCTCAGGTTTAGTTAAGCCCTGACCTTGAACTTTACGCTCAGCAATGGTCTCTTCATCCGGTAAGTATTCAAGGGCACGATTTAATTTCCCAGCCTCTTCAAAGTCATGGATTAAGCGCACATACTCATCCATGCGCTCCTCACATTCTCTATGTGCCAAAGCAATTGCCTGAGTTTGACGATAGTTATTGGTCAGTACCAAGTCCGAAACCGAATCGGTCATATCCATGAATAATTGATTGCGTTGCTTCATAGTCATATCACCCGAAGCGACAATTTCATTCAGCATAATTTTGATATTCACTTCATGATCCGAGCAATCAACCCCGCCTGCATTATCAATAAAGTCGGTATAAGAGGAGCCTTTGGCTAAAGCAAATTCAACTCGCCCTAATTGCGTCATTCCCAAGTTTCCGCCTTCACCTACAACTTTAGCTCGAACCTGATTACCATTAATTCGCACCGCGTCGGTTGCTTTATCGCCTACATCCGCATGACTTTCACTACTGCCCTTAATGTAAGTCCCGATACCACCATTCCAGATCAAATCAATAGGCGCGAGCAGAAGCGCTTTAATGAGCTCAGTCGGTGCAAGCTTATCCTCTTTAATATCAAAACGTTTCTTCATCTCAGGACTGATATCGATCGACTTGGCGCTACGCGAGAATATAGCCCCACCTTTTGAGATTAAGGACTTGTCGTAATCGTCCCAAGTCGAACGAGGTAGTTCAAATAAACGCTTGCGCTCAATATAACTCGGTGCTGATTCAGGGTTGGGATCGACAAAGATATGCATGTGGTTAAACGCCGCGGTTAAGCGAATATGCTCTGATAACAACATGCCATTACCAAAGACATCTCCGGCCATATCCCCCACACCGACAACGGTGAAATCTTCCTCTTGCACATTATGGCCAAGCTCACGGAAGTGTCGTTGCACAGATACCCAGGCACCTCGAGCAGTAATGCCCATTTTTTTATGGTCGTAACCAATAGAGCCACCCGAAGCAAAGGCATCCCCTAGCCAAAACCCTCTTTCAACCGCAATGCCATTAGAAATATCAGAGAAGGTCGCCGTGCCTTTATCGGCCGCTACCACCAAATAAACATCATCTTCATCATGACGTACTACCTCAAGTGGTGGCACAACGTTGCCATCAATTAAGTTATCCGTCACGTCTAATAACGAACTGATAAAAATTTTATAGCAGGCGATTCCTTCCTCTAACCACTCGTCACGAGACATGTCTTTATTTAAGTTCTTAGCGACGAAACCGCCTTTTGCCCCAACAGGAACAATCACCGCATTTTTAACCTGTTGAGCTTTAACTAAGCCTAATACTTCGGTACGGAAATCTTCATTTCGATCTGACCAACGCAGCCCACCGCGAGCAACCTTACCACCGCGTAAATGAACCCCCTCAACGCGCGGAGAATAAACGAATATCTCAAACATAGGACGAGGCAGAGGCATATCACTAATTTGATGAGGATCTAACTTAAAGGCAACATAGTCCTTCGCATTACCCTCTTCATCACATTGATAAAAATTGGTGCGCAATGTTGCTTTGATTAATTCTAAATAACGACGAATAATTCGATCTTCGTTTAATTGCTCAACCCCATCTAAGGCTTCCGTAATTTCACGCTCTATTTCAGCAAAAGCTAATTCTCGCTGCTGCTCGTTCCATTCGGCATGCAAGCCAAAGCGAACCTCGAAGGCTTTCACTAATAAGCGGCTAATTTCTATATAACGGCTCAAAGTCTCCGCAATATAAGTCTCACTAATTCCAAAACGTATTTGCTTCATATAGCGAGCATAACCTCGCAACATAGCAATATCCCGCCAGCCTATTTCTGAACCTAATACCAGCTTATTAAAACCGTCACTTTCGGCATGACCATGCCAAATATTTTTAAATGTTTCTTGGAATAAACACTTCACGGATTGCATATCAATGCGCTCAGCCAAGGTATATTCCAATAAAAAGTTATGGATCCAGACCTTATGATCATCATCAAACTGTAAGCCATACGGATGCTCACCAATGACCCTTAGACCTAGATTTTCTAGAATGGGCAAAATATCCGAAAGAGGGAGTACATTATCTAAATTGAACAGCTTAAACCTTAATTGATTATCCCCCTCCTCTAGCTCACGATAAAAACTCATCGCAATGCCTTTCTCTGGATGAGTTCGAAGGTCTTCTATGTGTTGAATATCCGCCACAGCAGTCCGAGAGCCAAAGTCTTCACGATAGCCTGCAGGAAATGCATTTCGATAAACTTGATGATAGCGATTGCCCTTTTCTTCACCAACTTGTTCAATTAACGCCGAATGTAAATCGTCCCCCCAACTGCGAGCGACTTGTTGAATTTTCCGTTCGATTTCTTCATGATTTACGTCGCCGCCTTCACTATTTTTGAGACGTAATACAAAATGGGTTCTGGCTAAAATGGATTCAGAAAAATAAGTATTAAACTCAACAAACTCAGGATCACAGGCCTCTTCTAGTACGGCTTGAATTTTAGTACGTAACTCAGTGTTATAAATATCCCGCGGAGTAAAGACTAAGCAATACAAAAACTTACCATACGTGCCTTTACGTAAAAAGGCGCGGGTTTGTCGTCGCTCTTGAATATTTAGAATACCTAGCGCTGTATGATGCAACTGAGTTGAACTCGATTGAATCAATTCATCACGTGGATAAACCTCAAGAATTCGATTCAATTCTTTACCACTATGGCTGCCTTTATCGAACCCGGCTAATTTCCTAACTTGCTGAAGCTTTTGTCGTATTAAAGGAATATTATTAGGGGTTTCAATATAAACAATCGACGTATAAAGCCCCATAAAACGCACACCGCCAATCACTTCTCCGGCATCATTGAAGCGCTTTATTACCACGTAATCAGGGTAAGCTGGACGATGTATTCGACTGCGCTCCCCAGACTTAAAGAAATTAACAATCTCTGAATTCAAAACAAAGTCTTGTATCTCAGCAGGCAGCTCTTCAAGTTTACGTTTATTACTTCCCGCTTTATGAAAACGGAATATGCCTAAGTCACGAGACTCATCGCGCACTATGAAGGTTTTACCATCATTTTTCTCGATGGTGAATTCATCACAACCCAAAAAGGTAAAGTGTTCATTACCTAACCAAGCTAAATAATCTTGTGCTTCTTTGACCTCTTTTTTGGGTTTATCGCAAGGCAGCTGGTTCAATTCCTCAGATATTTCGGCAACCTTCCCTGTCAGTGCAGAAAAGTCTTCAACACAATGATTCACTTCATGAAGAATTTGCACCAAGGTGCGCGATAAGTCGTCCAGCATTTCGGCATCAGTATGGCGATCTACTTCAATATAAATGATCGCTTCTGCTTGGCTTTTTTCAGAGGCCTTAAATAAAGGAGAGCTTGCCTTTTTCTTATGCTTCGCATCACGCTCGATATGCGCCACACATGAATTAATAGAATGAATCGACATCTGACGACGATTTATTTCTAAGCGTACAGAATCAATCAAAAATGGCATTTCTTTCGCCAATACTTCAATGACCGTATGCGTCGACTGCCAACCATGGGCTTCGAAATCAGGATTAAATACCCTGACCTTAGGTTGAGACGTATTATTTTGTTGGATAAATTGCCAGCATGAAACCGTTGCACCATAGAGATCCTCAGGATTTCGAGCGTTTAGATCCACAGCGGGCGCATCGGCATAATACAGTTCAGCAAATAGGCGTATTCTTTCTGCCTGTGAATTATCATTTCTATCTTCAATTAAACGATAGAGTGCCGTTAGATCAGGTTTGCTCAAAGGCTTGGTATTGCTCATGTAAACGATTCCTACTAATTCTCACAAAGTTGTCCTTATTTTTAGCTTAGACGATAGTTTTCTATTAGAAGTTGTTTTATCTCTATTCGCGATATTAATAATTGATCTCCTTATCCCTAAAGAGCGTGTAAAGTAGTGTGAAGTTGAGAACTTTTGCACATTTACCTTCTCAGAAGCATTGACGTCAGTATTTCAATCAATAAAATCTTGTATGAAATCAAATAATTACACCGAATATAGAGTGAGCAGCAAGATGCAGCAGGGATTCCTACAACTTAAGCAGGCATTGAGCGCCAACATTATTGGCCAACAGCATTTAATTGAACGTTTATTGATCGCTTTATTGGCCGATGGCCACCTTTTAGTTGAAGGTGCTCCGGGATTAGCCAAGACAAAAGCCATTAATGCGCTAGCTGATCATATTGAAGGAGACTTCAAACGCATCCAGTTCACTCCAGACCTATTACCCGGTGACATAACCGGTACTGAAATTTACCGTCCGGAAGAAGGCAGCTTTAAGTTTCAGCAAGGCCCTATTTTTCACAATCTTATTTTGGCCGATGAAATTAACCGTGCCCCGGCAAAAGTACAAAGCGCCTTATTAGAAGCCATGGCAGAACGCCAGGTTTCCGTGGGGGGTAATACTATGCCTCTCGAAAAACTGTTTTTAGTGATGGCGACACAGAATCCTATCGAGCAAGAAGGAACCTACCCGCTTCCCGAGGCTCAGCTTGACCGCTTTTTGATGCACGTTGTGATTGGCTATCCCGATGCGGAAGCTGAGCAGAAGATTTTACGCCTAGTACGTGGTGAAGCGATGGAACAAGCACCACTAAAAGGCGAAACCATGACCCAAGTCGATATTTTCGCGGCTCGTCAAGAAACATTAAACCTTCATTTAAGTGAAGCGGTTGAGAAATATATCGTACAACTGGTGATGGCAACTCGCCACCCAGAGCAATATGGCGAAGATATCGCCAACTGGATTGATTATGGTGCAAGCCCTCGTGGCACCATTGCTTTAGAACGTTGCGCCCGCGCTCATGCTTGGTTAAATAACCGTGACTTTGTCAGCCCTGATGATGTACAAGCCATTGCTCACGACGTTTTACGCCATCGAATCCTGTTGAGCTTTGAAGCTGAAGCCGGAGGCATGACGCCGAACAAAGTAATCAATGAATTAATCAGTCGCGTACCCGTTGCCTAGATCACACTAGTTTGTAAAGAATAAGGAATTAGTGATGGCCCAGGTAATCAATCAAAGCTTGTCTTCAGGCGCCGAGATTAAAACGGATAATCTTGTCGCCGTTCGACATTTAGCAAACCTTTTGCCGATTCATAAGCAAAAAAAGGTATTAAATGAATTAGCCGGTATTCATACCTCTAATCTACGGGGACGAGGCGTTGATTTTTCCGAAGTTCGAAGCTATCAGCCCGGTGATGATATTCGAGCAATGGACTGGCGGGTAACCGCGCGAAATCAAAAACCGCATATTAAGGTTTTTCGCGAAGAGCGTGAACGCCCCATCATGATCGTATGTGATTTACGCGCCAGTATGTTTTTTGGCACTCAATACGCTTTTAAATCAGTGCTCGCCGCAGACCTTGCAAGCCTATTTTCATGGTCAGCACTGAACAATGGTGATCGCATTGGTGCTTTATTCTTTGATAACCAAAATGAAATTGATATTCGCCCAAAGCCTGGCCGTAAACAGGTCATGCACGTATTGCATGAGTTAGCCGAATTTACTCAGAAGCAAGTAACTCTTACACCAGAGCAATCTTCCGATCGCTTGGCCAGCATGTGTCGCCATGCCCGAAGAGTCGCACGACCAGGCAGCACTATTTACTTTATTTCTGACTGGCAAGGTTTCAACCAAGATTGCGAACGACAGCTGCATCAAATTAATAAACACAATGACGTTGTGGCGATCAATATCTTTGATGCGTTCGAAGAGAATATTCTTCCTTTAGGCAGTTACCCCCTTACAGACGGACAACAGCGTTTGCAATTAGAGTGTCATTCAAAATCACAAGGTCTCGCTCATCAGCAAGCGTTTCAACAGCGTCAACAAGAGTTAAAACAGCGAACGTTAAAACTAGGAATTCCCCTCATTAGCTTGCAAGCACAAAATGATATCATCAGTGAATTGCGCTTAGGCCTGGGTTTAAGCCAAGTCATTAAGAAGAAAGGGAAATAATGATGCCCGCTACTCCACCATCCTCTGCAGCTCAACCTGACTTATCTCAGCTAAAAGATATTCACCTACCTAATGCAATCCACGATTGGCCCATCGCTTTTGGTTGGTGGCTACTATTAGCCGTTATCATCATTTCAGTTATAACAGCACTGTATTTTTGGCAGAGAAAACGCAAAAAAGACGCGAACAAAAAAGCGGCCCTGACATTATTAGAGCGTCAGTATGTTCAATTTAAAGCCAATAACGATTCACTGTTATTTTTACAGCAGAGCAATCAAATCTTAAAAAGGTTTTGCTTACAGCAACACCCTAGTGCCGTTTCATTATCAGGCTTAAATTGGGCAAACTATTTACCCGAACAATTAAGCAAAGCGCCGCAAAAAGCACTTTTCAATGACTCGATTAAAAACGCGTTAGCGCAAGGCCTGTATCAACAGCAATGTCAATTTGATGCACACGAGCTTTACCAGGCCTGCTCAGTTTGGTTAAAAAATAACATTCCAAGCACCTCGCAAGAAATTAAAGGAAGTACTCATGATTGATTGGCATTGGCCATGGGCTTTTTATCTACTACCTTTGCCATTATTATTTTTTTGGCTTCTACCTAAGGTAAAGCAACAGGAAGCCGCGTTAAAAGTTCCTGATCTTAAATTATGGCAAACGAGCCAAGCTAGCACTCATATTCAAACTCAACAGAGCTGGCCTTCGTTATTACTACCCGCATTATTATGGCTAGCTTTATTAACCGCTTTAGCACGCCCCCATATTTTAGGGGAAGTCGTAGAGCTCCCTACTTCGGGCAGAGATCTGATGTTGGCAATTGATATTTCCGGCAGTATGGAAATAGAAGACATGCAGTGGCAAAAACGCCCAGTCAATCGGTTATTCACGGTAAAAAAAGTACTCAATGATTTCATTGCCCAACGCCAAGGAGATCGCCTAGGTCTGGTACTATTTGGCAGCCAAGCCTATCTACAAGCACCACTCACCTTCGACTGGCTTACCGTGCAAACACTGATGAATGAAGCCCAAATTGGTTTAGCAGGTAAAAAAACAGCCATTGGTGACGCTATTGGATTAACGATCAAGCGCTTACAATCTAATCCCGAACAAAGCCGAGTGGTTATTTTATTAACTGACGGGGCCAATACCGCGGGAGAAGTTGAACCGTTAAAAGCAGCGGAACTCGCCCAACAAAGTAAAGTGAAAATTTATACTATTGGTTTAGGTGCCGATGCAATGGAAGTGGCTAGCTTCTTTGGCTCTCGCCAAGTAAATCCTTCGCGAGATTTAGATGAAGGGACCCTACAGAAAATGGCCGATATCACCGGGGGGCATTATTTCCGTGCCCGCGACAGTAAAGAGTTAGAACAAATTTATGCAATGATCGATCAATTAGAACCTACAGAAAAAGACCCAGAGATTTTTCGTCCACAAATTAATATTTATTATTGGCCGTTAGGTATCGCCTTACTCATTAGCTTTCTTATTGCACTGCAAAAGCTCGGACTATTTCGCCGCTTACTGTATATATTAAGATCTCAAGGAAGGAACTCACAATAATGGAGTCATTCTTTTCTCAATTTCATTTGTTACGCCCTTGGTGGTTAATAACATTAATCCCAGCCATTGCTTTATTTGTCTTTTTACTAAAACGACGCTTAGCCTCTGCGCGCTGGAACGGCATTATCGATCAATCACTCATGCCCCATGTATTAGACCAAATGCCGAGTGAGCAATCTCGTTGGCCCTTATGGTTTATTTTATTGGCTTGGATTCTTACTAGCATCGCACTTTCTGGCCCAAGCTGGGAACAATTACCTCAGCCCGTAAAGAAAAAAGAAGACGCATTAGTTATCGTTTTAGATATGTCGCTGTCCATGGCGGCACAAGATGTCAGTCCAGATAGAGCGACCCGAGCGCGACAAAAAGTTATTGATATATTAAAACAGCGTAATGAAGGTTTAACCGCACTTGTAGTCTATGCAGGAGACGCCTACACCGTCACGCCACTGACTGATGATGCCGATACTATTATCAACCTTGTGCCTTCCCTTTCACCCTTTATCATGCCGGCAATGGGAAGTCGTCCTGATAAGGCTTTAACGTTAGCCGCTAAACTCATCACCGATGCGGGGTTGAGTACCGCTGACTATTTATTGATCACTGACGGTATCCAAAATAAAGACATAAAACGTATTACCAAAGCTTTAGGTCGCAACAAGCAGCAGCTTACGGTTCTCACATTAGGAACCGAAGAAGGCGCTCCTATATCAATGCAAGGCAAAGGGTTTAAACGAGATAAAAATGGCAATATCGTATTACCCAAATTAGATCTCGAGCCGATTAAAGAGCTGGCTAATAACCTCGGGATACGCTGGCATCAAATGAGCTTTGACGACCGCGACTGGCAATACCTGCTACAAACCAGTGAAGTCCTAGATACCTTAAACGAACAGGATAATTCCAGTCTTACGCCACGTGAACGACAGTTTGATCTATGGGCCGATCAAGGTTATTGGTTGATCATCCTCATACTCATCATAGCGGCCTTTTCCTATCGACGGGGTTGGATGATGTCTCTGGCATTCATTCTTGTATTGCAGCCTGAAGAAAGTTTCGCCAGCCTTTGGCAAGATGCTTGGCAAACAAAAGATCAACAAGGCCAGCAGGCTTTTGCTGACGATCCAGAAAAAGCCGCTGAACTGTTTCAAGACCCCAATTGGAAAGGTAGCAGTTTTTACCGTGCGGGAGATTATGAGCAAGCAGCTGAGAGCTTTGAGGTTGACGAGAATTCAAGTTCACAAGCCCAAGCCCGTAGCCATTATAATCGAGGCAATGCCCTAGCCCATGCAGGGGAATATGAAAAAGCGCTTTCGGCCTACCAGCAAGCACTTGATCTAAATGAAGGCTTTGCAGATGCTCAATTCAATAAACAGCTGATTGAAGATCTTCTCCAGCAACAAGAAGAACAAGAGCAGCAGGATTCAGACGACAAAAATTCTGATGAAAAAGATTCAGATCAAGAAAAGTCTGATAATCAGAACTCTGATTCACAAGATTCAGATCAAGACAGCTCTGATCAAGAAAAGTCAGAACAGCAAGATTCCGAACAAGAGAATGCAAATCAACAAGACTCTGATAAACAAGATTCAGATGAACAAGAAGCTGAGCAGCAAGATTCTCAACAAAAATCGGAATCCGACAAAGAAGCTGAAGAACAAAAGGAAAAATCAGAAGAGCAGCAATCTTCTGAGCAAGATGAAGAAGAAAAAAGTGAAGCTGAACGACAAGCTCAAGCTGAG
>CAJVZR010000097.1 GCA_913019965.1 uncultured Oleispira sp. | reverse complement strand
AAATCATTCTCCCCTGAGGGTTGAGCACCTAAAGAGCCGGCTGCCGCTTGCTGATTCTGCTCCTGAATCGCATTAACGATATCTCCAGGGTTAAGATTCAAAGCAGCTACTTTTTCTGGGTCAAGCCATACGCGCATGCTGAATTCACCTGCACCAAACAAACCAACATCACCCACCCCTTCAATACGCGCTAACTCATCTTTCACTTTCAAATTGGCGTAATTTGAAAGATAGAGCATGTCATATCGGTTATCTGGCGAGTTTAAGTGAACAACCATGGTCAAGTTTGGTGAAGACTTTTTAGTCACAACACCTAAGCGTTGAACTTCAAGTGGCAAACGAGGTATAGCGCGATCTACTCGATTTTGCACCAACACCTGAGCTTTATCAGGATCAGTACCAATAGCGAAAGTTATGGTCAGCGTCATAAGACCATCAGATGTCGCTTGAGACGACATATATATCATATCCTCGACACCGTTAATTTGTTGCTCTAACGGTGAAGCTACGGTCTCGGCTATAACTTGAGGATTCGCACCGGGGTACGACGCACTAACTATAACAGTGGGTGGTGCCACGTCAGGGTATTCTGTAATGGGCAATTGCCAAACAGCGAGTGCTCCGGCAATAAAAATCATCAAAGAAATTACGCCCGCAAATATAGGGCGAAGAATAAAAAACTGAGATATATTCAAACTAATTACCTACCAATGAATCAACGACTAACTTATCAACTATTGACTTCCCAACGGTCAGCCATTCATCTATAAGGCATTCACAGTGTCTGCGGGGATGGAATGGTGTTGAGCAAATCTATCTCCGCTCAAGATACTATCTACCCTCTGTTGCAATACCTGCAGTTCAGCTAACGTTTCTTTGCCCGCCATTTCTACAAATTCAGGTGACACTGATGTACCTGGACGAACGCGCTGCAAGCCTTTCACAACAATTTGATCATCCGCATTCAAGCCTGCTTTAATAATTCTCATGCCATTCAATTTCTCACCCATCGTAACAGGACGGTATTGAACCGCATTATTCTCATCGAGCACCAATACGAATTTATTATTCAGGTCTGTGCCAATCGCTTTATCGTCAATTAAAATGCCTTCATATGTGGCACTTCCAACAAGCTTAATACGAGCAAATAAACCGGGAATAAACGAGCCATCTTCATTTGAAAATACAGCGCGCCCTCGAATAGTCCCTGTAGTAGGGTTAACCTGATTATCGATAAAATCGATATAACCTTCATGCGGATAATTTGACTCATTCGCCAGCGCCATAAAAACGGGATTCTTTACATCTCTCGAACTTGGGCGTGAACCCTCCTTTGCGAGCTTTACGTACTTCAGGTAAGTTTGCTCATCGGCATTGAAATAGGCGTATATACGATCAGTAGATACTATAGTTGTGAGTAAAGACTGCCCCGCCGATACATAGTTACCGGCCGTTATCTCAGCACGAGATACTCGGCCAGTAATCGGTGCTTCAACATGGGTATAACTAAGATTCAGCTTTGCAAGGTCTAACGCAGCAATAACCGACTGAACGGCTGCTTTTGCTTGCTCTAGCTCAGCAAAACGATTATCAAATATCTCTTTAGACAGTGTATTCTTAGCACTTAAGGTATCTGCTCGCTGATAACTAATTTCAGCTAGTTTTAAACGACTTTTTACACCGGCCAGTTCTGCGTTTAATCGCTTCACTTCTGCTTCAAAAGGTCGGCTGTCAATAATAAATAGCGGAGTGCCCGCTTCAACAATGGACCCCTCTTCAAACGCTACGGTATCAATATAGCCAGAAACCCGTGGACGCAACTCAACGCTTTCAGGTGACTCTAAGCGCCCAGTGAACTCATCCCATTCTGTGAGGCGTTCATGAATGACAGGTGCGATAGACACTACAGGCGCCTGCATTTGAGGTTTAGCTTGAGGTTCCGGTGCCTTTTCACAAGCAACAAGTAAACTTAAACTGCTTAATAACAGGCCTACTTTAACGTTTTTACGTAAAAACATGATGATCCGCCAATAGATTTTATATTGGTTGCAAGTATGCATTCACAAATAAAATAAATATAATTATATTTCAATATAAAACACATCACTTAAAATGATGTATTATGAATTTTCATTTAATAGAAAAATTTGGTGGGATTCATGCGCAATCAAGAGTTAAATTTACTTGTTATCTTTGATGCCATCATGACTGAAGGCTCTATCACGAGGGCTGCAAACAGCTTGTCGCTAACGCAACCCGCTGTATCAAACGCTTTATCTCGCATGAGAACAGCGTGGAAAGACGAACTGTTTGTAAAAGACGGGCGAAATATTCAACCGACGATTTATGCCCAGAATTTATGGACACAAATAAAACTTCCCCTGGAGCAACTGGAAGAAGCAGTAGATGCAAACAGCTTTGACCCCGCAACCGCTAAACGCACCTTTCGAATTGCCGCGGCAGATGTAATTATTGAAACAATCTGGCGTCCGCTCCGCAAACTCATTGAACAAGAAGCCCCAAATATCAATATTCATGCGGTGCCCTACACCATACTTAATGCAGAAGGTGTTTTACACGACGCTGAAGTTGATATGGTCGTGGGGGCTAACGTTCCAACTAGCAATGTTATTCGCAGTGAACACCTCTACACCCCTTGTTATATCTGTGTTATGCGCCCTGACCATCCACTTGCAAAGGCAAACTTAACCTTAGAAGAATTTGCAGAAGCCGAACATTTACTGGTTTCATTATCGGGTGATGCATCAGGGTTTACCGATGAAGTACTTGCTCAACATGGCCTGTCTCGGAGAGTTTCCATGACAGTAAACCACTTTTCTGCCGTTCCTGAATTGCTTAAAGAAACTAACCTGATCTCAATTGTGCCTTCAACGGCCGTTGAAAAAGCAATATTCAGTGGAGAGCTTACAGTAATAGAACCTCCACTCCAGTTATCCCCTAATCATGTCGCAAGCTTTTGGCACAAGAGGCAAGAACGTGATCAAGGGCTTATCTGGCTACGGAAACATGTGAATGACTTAATTAAAACTGGAGCTCAATTACACTTAGAAGAGCTAAAACAGCGCATTTGTAAAGGTTGCACTTAAGTACAAAACAACAAACAATAATCAGACTATGACTTTAAGGGTAGTGGCTCATATCTAATCTGACAGAATTTATTTTAAGTTTAGATAACATCTTACAATTAATATCTTCGGTTCTTTGCCATTTGTCTGCCGAGCCTATTTAGACAGGTTTCTAGTTTTACCCCATTTCAGTAGACATACTAAAATTGGTGTGTGGACTTCCCACGATCTAGTGGAAAGTAAACGGCTTGGTGTTAATAGGAATTACAAAACTATGCGGACATTAGATAACTCCCGGCTCTGCAACTATCAATAGTAGTGCCACTTTTGGCAGCCCGACAGCAACTGTTTTTCATGAATATCAACTTAAAAAGCTACTACTAATTTTTTAGTTTTCTTATACTTTGGATCTACCACCGTTTCAGGCATTGGCATTGTAATGGTTTCTTTCATAGGTCATAAAAATAACAATTCTGGGGGGGAGAAACCACTCCAGATTCTGTATCAAAAAATTGAACACGAGCTACGATCAGAAAAATAAGCGTATTAGCACTATATGCTGTCATCTCCCAGAAATATTGCAAGAACCCCGTGACTTCGGTGAAATACAGATTCGCCCCGTCCTGGAAATCATCAACTAAATACTAACCACGGCTACTACAACAAACGCTAATAATAGCGGGGGCTCCAAAAACTTCAGTAAGTTCAATTCGTCATCACCCCTTTCATTCTCGTTACTCGTGTTAAATTTGAACACGCCGCCTCATCCAATAACCACCTATATGAAGTAGGGTTAAAACAATAATCAAGTCTAATCCTGATCCTCCTCCCCCACCTGACGACGTAGAGCCAACATTTGATTCAACTACTGGTAGAGATGAACTTTCATTTTGATCATCAACACCATTTTCTTCACTATCTGTATTTATTTGTTCATTCTCATTAACGATTTCTTTTACTACAGCTCCTGGGTCTTTAATTACACCATTAACCTCTCCATCAGCATCATTAGGACCTCCATCTTGAAGTAACAGCTGAATGCACCAGTCTCCATCATTTAGACCTTGAATATATAAATCGCTTGCAGGAGGTGGGCAAATACCGGATTCGCCTGCGGTTGAATAAACAGCATTATTTTTGTCTATTACAAAGTCTTTCCAACCCGCCCCTTCGACATACTTCATATACTTTGTACTATCAGCGAGTCGATTTTGCAAAGGTAATACTATCTTGACGTTATGCCCTGCCTGGCTAACACCTGCTATCTCGAAATCGAAAATATCACCAGAAACTTCCATATTAGCCCCTTCTAACGAAGGCAATTCGTTTTTTGACAATGTCGCTGACTGACGGCCTTTTCGATAAGCACTTTCACCCAGCCTTAGTATTAATCCAGCCTCAGCTTGCAGCGCATACTTAACTTGTTCACCTTCTTTGCCTTGCAAAAGATTTATCTCAGTTATTCCATCTAGATAATTAGGAATACCATCTTGATCGCTATCTAAATTGCCTTCAATATCATCACTAACTCCATCACCATCCGTGTCAGCCACTAGACTTAGTTCTGGATGCAGAGAATGTACACGTAAAGCAATGGTTGAACTTGTTTCATTTTCGCCATCACTAACTTTCACCTTAATCAGATACACGCCTTTATCCAAACTAGCAGGATCAAATATGAACGTCCCCTCCTCTAGTAAGTTGCTAATATTGATTAGGTTGTTATCTGTTTCAGACCAATCATATTCAAAACTTGCACTATCTGAGTCAGCTATTTTGGTTGCCACTACCACTGCACCATTTTGTGCTGCTACTTCACGAGTCGTATACCCACCCTGAGATACTGTTAAAGTAATGTAGGGAGCAATAACGTCATCTCTCAGAAAAATTCTGTGATCTCTCTTCATTCCCTTCGTAGCACCTTCGGGATTTAAGAAAGTTAACTGAATATATTCACCTCCTCTCAGTAAGGCCTCGTCTACCACTTTTAATCTTAAATTAGCACTAACTCCCTCAGTAATTACTAAAATCCCCGAATCTTGCTCAAGTTCAACAAGATTTGAGCCCACCACTACTGTATACGGAATTTTAACTGGGTATTTAGGCGGCTTTCCGTTGAGGATTATGGGGATGAGCACATCAGCTCCCAAAGTAGTAACTTGATCTACTCCAAAATCCACCATTGGACGAATATCAACTCGTTGAATAACAGATGTAGTATTTCCAGCTAGATCTGATATTTTCCACTCGACGGAATGACGTCCAGGCCGCATAGGCTCAGAAGTAAATATTTCTCGGCTGATAGGCCCATCTTTAATATCTACTGCATATGGAGCGTGCAATGTGAACCTAGTGAAAACACCCTCGGCGTCAACTACAACGGGCTCGGGTTCAGAAACCTCTGGAGGGACACTATCTTTTAAAGGATCGCTCCCTTGGTCAAACTCAACCTTGTCATCTAACCCATCACTATCAGTATCGGAATTAGTAGGACTGGTACCAATCGCAAGTTCTTGAGCATCCGTTAAGTAATCATTGTCATCATCATCGTCTGAATTGTCGCCAATACCATCGCGATCACTATCTATCTGCTCAAATGGATTCAAAGGAAAATCATCAGTGTTGTTAACCACGCCATCACTATCTGCATCATCAAGCTTCAAAGTGTTAATTACGATAAAAGATGGCTTTCCGTTTTTCTGATAAATAACATAGGCACTTCCTCCATCTTGAAGCATATGCAAAGGTGTTTCACCAACCACAACTGACTCAAGATAATCGCCCCCCCAGGCTCTCACAGTGAACTCACCATTCTCAAGAATATTTGTTACATCAACGTCAATTTGAGTGCCTCCGACCCGCATACTATAGTCAGAAAATCCTTTAAAATTATTAGCCCAATAATCTAGCAACACCCACCCATCAATAGAAGGAACAAAACTCATATAGCGCCAACTTTGATACAAATAGAGCGCTTGCTCCTGCTTATCCCACCCAGCAAGACTATCAATCACGCCAGACACAGAGTCCCTTAGGAACCTACCATCAAAATCAACTAAGTGAACATTTACCAGAAAATCATATACTTGTTCACAAATACCGAGTTTATTATCAACTATGTACAAATCACAAATCGTATTATCGACAAGCGTTATAACCGTCTCTTTATATTCACTATCTAATTTTATACGGGTGACGAAGTCTTCATAAGCAACAAAAAGAAAATCACCTGAAGGTGAAGTTGCTAAATGTTTAGCACCATCATGAACGGTTATAGCATCGACGTAACTGTAAGAAATGCTATCCCATACATATATAGCATTTTGATCACTATTTAGTAGATAGAGCTTGCTGTTTGAAACAGCCACATCTTCAGGTAAATAGTCCTGCCCTCTATAACCAATTGCAGCCTCACTTTCAGGCATGCCAAAATGTGTTTGATCAAGCTCGGCAACACTAATATTGTTGGCTTCGTCAATAGTAGTCAGGAAAAGTTGCTCGCCGACATTATCGATTGATAAAAGGCTTGTATTTAAAGGTTTTAAACCAAGTAATCTGCCGTTAATATCATACAGCCCTAAATTTGTTCCCTGGGCTGTAATAAAATTGTTCGATGTAGCTGCTAGCTTAGTAATTTTCGAAGCAATCCTTCCCAAGTATTCCAGAGACTCGCTATCAAATATCCTACCTAAACTATCTACTAAACGACCTCCAGGCAGCCAAAAAGTCTTATTTGGTAGCTCACTACTTGAAATTGACTCAGCAGTATTACTACCTAAAACACCATCAACAAGAGGCATTTTTACTAACTTTTTCTCCTGAAAATATTCGTCTGATATAGAGAAAACACTATCTCTATCTTGCGAGAGCCATAACCCATTTAAATAAGGTTTTCGCTGTTTCTTTTTAGTGTCACCCAGAAACCTATCTATTGTTAGAATATCGCTTCCTTGCCTAACAAGAATCGTATTATCATAGAATAGCCAATCATTTTCATTATCAATACCGGATTTGAATGTAATAGTATTACCATCATCAAAGCTAAGAAATTGTATTCCCCAACCAGATTGTATATAAATACCATTATTTTCAACTTTTAACGCACTGGGCTTAAAAATAGCTTTGTTGATAGCTAGTGGTTCTAGAAACGCTTGGTTATCAACATGATAACGAACTATCCTTAAGGGGTGATTAACTAAATAGTAAAGAATACCATTTAAAGAATCAGCCCCTAATACTTGTACGTTTCCATCTGGGGTACCGTTGTCATTTGTATCTGCTTTTTGCGGGTCACTACCATTTAAGTATTCTTCAAGGTTACTAAGACCATCTAGATCTGCGTCGTCTGTAGCATCTAAATTATTATTTGGGTCCAAATGAAAAACAGCTTCAAAAACATCACTAATTCCATCGCCATCACTATCACGTTGAACCTCCAAGTCATCAGAGACATCCAAAGGCAATGAGTCCAAATGATTTGCGACCCCGTCACCGTCGCTGTCCCCACCGTTTATATCGTATATTGAGGTCGAATAAGTTTGATCTTGTAAACGAACCACCTTGATTCGTTCATTATCAAGTGATAACGATACCACTTTTCCTTTTAGACGAAGTTGGTTGATTACATTTAACTGCAGATCCATTATTACCAGTAACGTATATTCATAATCCTCGTTAAAATATGAGGAACCATACCAAGACTTAATCTCTTTAATAGCGACTAGGTAGTCGCTATTACTCTTTAATCGGTCATACAAGCGGGATTCCCAAGCAAAATCATTCCAATTTAGATTACTTTTATCGGCGATACGCCCCGATCGGTCTATTAAGTGCTGCCCATCTGGCGATAATGTGGCAGGAAAACCTACATGATAGGAGAAACCTTGATTCAGCTCTTCGAGCCGTTCTTTATCATCATCTGATACTCCATCATAAAATGAATTTCCTTCTAGGAAATTTATAACTTGCCCATTTTCGTCCAACGCAAAAGAACTAAGTTTATTTCTACCTGTTTGATACGTTTCAATTCCATTTACATTGATTGCTTGGTTCGGAAATAAATTAGCTGTAATTTCAGTTAACTTTTCTCCAGAGTGACTCGATACATAAAGTGGCTGAGCACTATCGCGATAAGGGTAGCTAACATCTCTAACAGTGCCACAGAAAAATATTCGTGTTGGAGAAGCAAATAAGCCACAGTTGTTTGGGGCTATAAACCTGCTAACGATCTCTTCTTGTTGATTTTGAGCATCCACTAAATCAATTTTCGTCAGTAGGCCTCCGTCATAACCAAGAAAGATGGTGCCAGTTACTTCTTCATAACTGACATTCTTGGGTGTTCCACTTAAAGGTACTGTGGGTAGAGCAGTAAAGTCTGCTGCGCTAAAGCGTTCTAGTTGATCGCCCTGAATATGGTATACAATATTATCAGAATGCCAAAAATAGCCGTTACCATATGGTAGTTGAAAAGCTGGAGGGGATGTGAATTCTCCGAAGTTAATCTCGCTGTATACCGGTAAACTTCCTTCAAAATCGAATAAATATACCCTTTGAGAGTCATGAATTACAGTATCCGGAGAGCCTGTTAGCAACTCATACTCTTTAGTAAGCAGCAAGTTTTTTGAATGTAGTTTTATGCTCTTTGGGTTACCCAAATAACCGTCAGTCAAAGTCAGAACAGAACCTGATGAGAGACTTACGCGATTAAACGTATCTACCCTTTGTAATGAAGCTATAAGTTCTAGCTCACCAGTATCAATCACCCATCCAGATTCAGAGTAAACCTGATCACTGTCACTGTCATACCAAAGCCGCCCATTGGCATATACATATTGATGATCAATATAGTTCGTATTTTTTAGCAGGCCATTTTCATCAAAATCATACACTCTTGTACAGTTTGACAAATTGTTACTGCAAGCAGCTAAAAATTGGCCATTTTCAGTTGGGCCAACCAGATTTACAGAGCTCGCTAAGCCGTCATTATCAGCTACTATCTGACGATTGATTAAGTCGTAAACAATAATAGAATCCTGCCACGAGGGTGCTTTTCTTCTAAAAGTATGTATGAATAGCTGATTTCCTTTGAGTGCCAATGACTTAATGGGGAGTTCTATTTGCTGGTACAAAATGGATTGAGTTTGGCCTGTAATAGAGAATTCAATAACCTGGTATTCAGTCTTCGCATGTAACGCTGTGATATAAAGAATATTGTCACCGTTAATAATAAAGTCTGTGATTACTCCGGCTAACGGTGGAAGTTGGCTAAACGTTTTGGACTCCAAATCAAACACATGAATAATCGTAACGGACGAATACAACACTTCATACTGGTAAGCTAGGTAAACCAAGTTACCAACTTTCTTTTTGGAAATGAATTTAGGAGGAGGTGTGCAGTCTACAAGTGTAGATAGGTTTTGAAAATCCACTGCCTTATCTATAGGATAGAAACGAATATTATCTATATTCCCACCACCAACATTCCACTTTATATCATGCTTACCCGCCTTAATTTTGAGACGATGACTACTCCAGCTAGGGTAATTCCAGCCTGACAAATATTGCCTGTCTCCATCGACATATAGCTCGGGAAAATACCCATTGTCAGTTTCAAATGCTAACACCCCATCAGCGAATATCCCACTCCACTCAAATATATTTTCGTAGTTAGAATTCGAGTTTTCGTAATTAAACTGATTTCCGCAATCACCACTTGAATTTCGAACCTTCCATCCAAGACTATCCAAAGATGACTTGATATATCGAGTAACTACACTCTGATCTTCAAAGTCAATTAACAAGTCGGTAATTATATCGGGGTTATCAGATGCTCCTAGCGGGTCACTCCCCACTTTGAGCTCGTTAATATTTGATGCCCCATCGCCATCAAGATCTTCAAGTGCGTCATTCCGATAAAAAGGATCCAACCCCAGACTGAGTTCAATGAAGTCTTCTATACCATCATTGTCGTTATCTGGATCACAAACATCACCGTACAGATCATTGTCGCTATTTATCTGCTCTTCGTTAACAACGGATACACAATTATCGCGACTATCATCAACACCATCTCCATCACTATCGTTCCAAGCAATAAACTGGACATTATCAATATATGCCGTTACATCAACGCTTTCACCAGTATTTTGGCCAGCGACACTAATACCAAATGTTACATAAGGTGTACCTGGGTTCAGTTCTATTGAATAACGTTTCCATTCACCGCTTGTTTCTATTTCCACTGCATCACGATACAGATTACCATAGCTCCCAACTCGAAAGGTCGCCTTCCCTTCTTCAGCAATAAATTTTGCATCAAATGAAAAAACACCGGGGGCAAAATGGCCAAGCCAGTTAATAGTTGACGATTCCCCCTGTAATAGATTATTAACCTTTAAGCTTGCACTTCCTTCTGTATAATCGTCCCCGGATACTTGCCATAATGATCTACTTCTAAAACCGACTTTCCATGAATCAGGAACTCCTTGTTCAAAAGAATGATTGGCATTGATTATTTTTTCAGGAACGTCCTCACGATCCCTCATATTACTCCCTGCAAAAAATTCGATAGCATTGGGTATCCCGTCATAATCTGAATCAGCTAACCCATCGTTAATATCAACATTCAGGTCAAGTGCTGCCTCCTCGAAATCATCAATCCAGTCACCATCTGCATCCACATCACATCCATCACCTTGCCCATCCTGATCTAAATCCCGTTGATTTGGGTTTTCAATGGTAAGACAGTTATCAATCGTATCTACCACCCCATCCAGGTCAGAATCTGCGATCGCAGTAAAGCGAACATCATCGACCCATAAACCACTGTGCAAACCTGGAGTTGGACTATGTGATACTGATGCCTGCCAACGAATAGTGTGATGCCCTTCTGGAACGCTTATTTTTACTTTTTTCCAATAGTCATAGGTATTATCATAGATATTTAATACTCGCTCGCCATCCACAAACACTTCAAATCGCATATAGGTTGAGCGCAGATGATAGTAGAAACTTATTTCTCCACTACTAAATTCTTCATCCCACTCAAATGCAGACTGCTCCCCTTCTTCCAACTTTATACTGCGAAAAGAATATTCACCATCTCTTGATTTTGTTGAGCTTCTCGACCAAAATTTTTCGGTATCATCAGGTTTATAAAAAACACTCTCAGTTGATATATTTTCAAACGTTTCCTCAAAATGACTTACTGTGGCTAGAGAGGACCCCGAATAAAAACAGATGAGAAAAAGAAAAGCTGCGAAAAATAAAGGGGGGGAAGTTCGTAGACTCGGGCGCGACTGCATGATTAAAAACTGCTCAGTGGGTTAAATGATAATAACCGTAATAATAACAGAGTGTAACTTAATGTAACGTGAAGGAGAGTCACAGTTTTAACATTCGAAGGTAATGTTAAGCTCTTGGTTCCTTAACTATTAATCAAGTTCTAACATCTACTTCAATCTTTTTAGGCACTCAAAGAGCAATATCACCCTCCGCAATGCTTGTAAGCTAATTCAGCTGCTAGCTAATGAACACCCCATCCTGGGTGGACACCTTTATAGTTGATTTTAAATCTGCGTGTTTCTGCACAGAGTTTATATAAATGGTTCAAAGCCGAATCACTATCCAAAGATGAAGAAGATTGGGATATCCTAAAAAAGGCGGGCTCGTATAAAAATAGATATTCGATTAAAAAAGCTTACAAGTTGCTAGGTGTAATTCATAGTGGTTTTTATAAATGGGTAAATAAACCTTTTTCTGACCGATATTACGACGATCTTCGGCTATTAGCTATTAAGCGTGATCGTGTCTGTTAATATTATCCGCTTTACAGAAACACCAACGTAGCTAAACCAAATGGCTTAGACTCCGTTGTGGTACGAGATGCCGATTTTTATTAAAGTTTAAGAAAGTTCGCTTTGAGCCTAATCTTGTCAGTTTTTTCAAAGTCCTAAACAACTACAAAGAGCGAAGAGTTGTAAGATAAGATCGAAACTCACCTTCAATTCTGTCAGTTCAAGTTTGAGCCACTACACTTTAAAGTGTTATCACCAAGCGACTTTTCATGCAGGTGTCCTGCCTTCACCAAAATAACCGTTTCTTCGCTCACAAACGGATGATGCTCGCTCAGATGAGGACTTCTTATCCAGGTATTCTCCGGATACTGCCCATGTTCATCTCGAAACTCACCCGACAAGACCAAAATTTCCTCACCACCAAAATGCCTATGAGCTTGAAAGTCTTCTTTGGCAGGCCACTTCACCAATGTAACATGCTCATGTTCAAAGTCATGAAGCGGCATTACTTGTAAGCCCCCTATGCCTTGTAGCCACTTAGTTGCGGTGGTATCAATGCGTACAAACTGATCATCATGCACATTAAACTGATTGAGCTTTACAAATATAGTACATCCTTGCTCACTAAAGGGAGTGTGCTGACTACCAGGAGGATTACGAATATATGTTCCCGGGCCGTAATCTCCTTTCTCGTCAGAAAAAACACCCTCCAAAACAAATATCTCTTCACCCATGGGGTGCTTATGCGCAGTAAAGTTCGCCCCCTTCTCATATTTAACAATACTTGTGACATGCCCAGCTTCTTCTTCTGAGCGGGCAAGTGGCTTTCGAAAAACACCGGCAGAAGGGCTAGCAACCCAGTTCATCTTGTCTGTTTCAATTACCACTCGTTTAGTAAAATCCAAATTCAACATATTATCTCCGCTCAAATATTTTATGTTAGTTCCGCCCAGCCATTACACCACCGTCAACATCCCAAATAGCCCCTGTCACCCAGTTTGCCTTATCAGATAATAAAAATGTAATTGTTTCAGCGATTTCATTCGCTTGCCCCACACGACCAATAGGGTGGAATTCGTTAAAACCTTCAAGCGCTTCATCGACTTCAGATGGATTGATAAATGACTCATAAATAGGCGTTTTAACAACGGCTGGAGATACAGCATTAACCCTAATGCCATGGTCAGCTAGTTCCATTGCCATATGCTGCGTTAAAGAATGAAGTCCCGCTTTTGCCATTGAATAAGCGGATGATGGTGTTGCTTTAATTGCCTGCTTTGCCCACATTGAGCCTACATTAACAATACTTCCACCACGTACATTACCGCTAGACATGTTCTTAGC
>CAJVZR010000096.1 GCA_913019965.1 uncultured Oleispira sp. | reverse complement strand
TGCCTTGCGCATTGTTAAAGGCAAGAGTAATCTGGATGAACAATAAAGATCATAGGAATCAATATGCCATATCACGACAACGTTGTAGATGAATTGAATCTACTTGTGAAATTTAGCCAACATTCAATGCAAGAAGGTATTAAGGTGCATCATGATGCCGATATCTCGTTGGTAGAAGCTGCAGAGCGTTTACATAGCAAGGGCATGATTACTCAGATCGATGGGGGTTATTTAACCGATCGTGGTGTTGAGACCGCTGAAAAAGCACATGGTTTAATTGATGCGCTTGAAGTGAAAGTGGGATAGCGTTTATTTAGAGTACCTGTTCGACTTCTCTACAAAAAAGAGATAAATATTTTCATATTTATCTCTTTTCATATTATTTTTTATTCTTGCTTTAATCTGTATTGTTTTTCTATTAATCCACCTGTTTGCCCACATTCATAAGCTTTTGTGGATCAAAAGTATGGTAAAGGCTCTTTAACGCCTTGATGCCCAGCTCGCCTTTTTCAGCCTCTAAATACGGTGCATGATCTTTACCAACACCATGTTGATGACTAATCGTGCCGCCATTTTTAACAATGGCTTCAGCCCCCGCTTTTTTAAGCTTCTTCCAGCGCTCTAGCGTTTGGCCATAATCATCCGCGGCGCGGAACATGAAGGTGGTGTAAACGCTGCAGCCCTGGCCATAAAAATGAGAAAGGTGAGTAAACGGATGGGATACTTCGCCTTCGTCTTTAATGGCATTTTTAATATCGTGTTCCATATCGGTCATGGCTTTTGTTGCGCTGGACCAATCAACACAAGTCTCCATGGAATCAACAACAGTCCCGATTTCCCAAAGACCGTGGCGTAAATACGGCGCACGGAAACGGCTGTGTTCCCAGCGCTTACCTAATAAGCTGCCTGTATAAACCCCCTTGTATTTACGGATGCCTTTTTTAGCCAGCTTTAACGCCGAGCGACATTGCTCTTTACTGCCTGTGGTGCCAAAGGTAAACATCACTTTTTCGCCATCAGTACAGCCACGTAGATCTAAGTATTTATCCAATACTTTCTTAAATACCGGTGGCGCACCCAAGGTCATGTGAGTTTTCGTTTCAATCGGATTACTCAAACGCATCATGGACAGCTGAGTGTTGCTCTGCACAATATTACGCGTCGCTTCAACACCAATTTCCCAGCTAGGAAAGAAGGCAACGAAGAATTCTTCTTTCTCGGCCAATGGCATTACGCGTACTTTTACTTCAGTAATGATGCCCATGCGGCCTTCACTGCCGAGGAACAATTCGCGGATATCTGGCCCAGCAGATGTCGCAGGGAAGGTTGGAATATCCATAACACCTTGAGGTGTGACAATAGAGCCGCCAGCAAACATTTTTTCGATACGGCCATAGCGCAAAGACTGCTGGCCACTTGAGCGGCTAGCAACCCAGCCGCCAATAGAAGATAGTTCCCAAGATTGTGGATAATGCCCTAAAGTATAGCCTTCTTTCTTTAATGCGTTTTCGACATCTGGCCCCAATGCACCAGCCCCAAAGGTTGCAATCTGGCTGGTTTTATCAAAATGAATCAAGGTATTCATCTTAGCCAAAGAAATGGTTAGAACAGGCTTATCGCCTTCCTCAGGGTTGATATGGCCAACAACGGAAGTACCGCCGCCATAAGGAATAACGATAATGTCGTTGGCGTAGGCGAAGTTGATAAGAGCCGTTACTTGTTCCGTCGATTCAGGCTGTGCAACACCATCTGGGAATACCCCAAAATCACCGCTGCGCATAGCTAACCAGTCAGGTATGCTTTGGCCACGACTATGGCGAACACGAGTTTCAGCATCTGTACTAATTAGCTCATGGGAAGGCATGCGAGATTCAGGTACTTGTGCTAAAACCTGATCCAAAGTTGCATCAGGTAAAGGCTTAGCTTTACCAATACGGCCTTCAACAAAGTTCTTACCGGCATCACTTAGTTTAAAATCTAAGTTGTTCTTTTCGTCACCCCAACCATTCCAACGCTTCATAGTGTCTCTCAGTATTTAATGTCTATTTTGATGGCACTATAGTAGCCAGCTTGTCGCCATTGGTTAATGATAATAAAGACCTTATAATTGCCTTATTGAGACATTATCGAGCAATATTGAAGCAGCATGAGTCAGTATTGAAAAAACAGGGCATATTCTGCTAATGAATTCGGCATCGACAGACCAGCTACAGTCAATCATCGGCATCTCACTTTTAGTTAAGTTGATTGAAAGCTACGGCATTGAGCCGGCTGTAATCCTCAAGCAAGCTGGAATTGAGCCTGCTGACTTGGACGACCCAAAAGCCAAAATCACTATTCAGCAAGACATTGATTTTACCCGTGCAATGATCGCTGCCATTGATGACCCTGAACTGGCATTTAAAGCAGGGCAATATTTTCGTATCAATGCCTTTGGTTCAATCGGTTTGGCGGCAGCGGCGTGTGAAACCGTAGAAGATGCGATTACGTTTTTTCTGAAGTACATCCGTCTGTCTTATACCTTGTTTGATATTTCTTTTTTTAAACAAGATGGCAATGCGGTATTACGGTTTAATGATCATTATCCTTTAGGCAAACTTCGACGGTTTTATTTAGAGCGAGACTTTTCTTTCGTCATGATATCGACTCGAGATATCTTTCCTCGCTCAGTCACTGAATCACTTTATAAAAATGTGCGTTTTGATTTTTTATTAGGCGATGAACAATCTAAAAAGCCTCTTGAAGACTATCAGCAATGTTATGAGTGCGATGTTTATTTTGATCAAGCTCATAACGAAATAGTATTTGATGAAGAATATCTTACGCGTCCTCTGCCTCATGCAAACCTGTTAACGCGCAAGTTATTAGAAGAGCACTGCGAAACACAAAAAGTCGAACTGTTAGGACCTGAGAATACAGTTGATAGTATTCGCCAATACATATGCGATTGCGAAGATGTCATGCCGCGTTTAGAAGAGATTGCAGAAAGACTGAATATTACACGACGTACAGCAACGCGAAAGTTACAGGCTGAAGGCTTGAGTTTTCAAGAGCTGGTGGCGGAAGAAGCGAGCAAGAAAGCGATACAGTATCTGCAAACTACGAATTTAACCGTTGAGCAGATAGCATTGAAATTGGGTTACAGTGAATCAGCGGGATTTATTCGGGCGTTTAAGCGTTGGACGGGGAAAGTACCGAAAGAGTATAGAGGTTGAAATGGTGGGCCCTCGCAGACTTGAACTGCGGACCTGCCGATTATGAGTCGGATGCTCTAACCAGCTGAGCTAAGGGCCCTCTATCTATTACCAGTTGGGTAAGGATAGGGTGTTATCGTTGATAACGGAACTGATTATAACCATGCTTAACAAAGAGTGCCACCCCTTTGATTTAAAAAAGAAAAACTGGGGATTTAAAAAAGAAAAACGTCTGATTAATAAATTTAATTATTGATATCGAAAAACAAAAAAACCGGCAAGAGCCGGTTTTTATTGTGTGCTTTTTAAACAATTAGCATGAAATGCTATTCGTCTAGGAAGCTACGCAAGTGATCTGAGCGAGTTGGGTGGCGTAGCTTACGCAATGCCTTCGCTTCAATCTGACGAATACGTTCACGGGTTACGTCGAACTGCTTACCTACTTCTTCCAAAGTATGGTCAGTATTCATGTCGATACCGAAACGCATACGTAGAACTTTAGATTCACGAGCGGTTAGGCCAGACAGTACGTCACGCGTTGCATCAACAAGACCGCCAGTGGTGGCTGTGTCGATTGGCGATTCAGACATGGTATCTTCAATGAAGTCACCCAAGTGCGAATCTTCATCATCACCGATTGGAGTTTCCATCGAGATAGGTTCTTTGGCAATTTTAAGTACCTTACGAACTTTATCTTCTGGCATTTCCATACGCTCGGCCAATTCTTCTGGCGTTGCTTCACGGCCCATTTCTTGTAGCATTTGACGAGAGATACGGTTCAACTTGTTGATCGTTTCAATCATGTGCACAGGAATACGAATGGTACGTGCTTGGTCAGCAATTGAGCGAGTAATCGCCTGACGAATCCACCAAGTTGCATAGGTCGAGAACTTGTAGCCACGACGATATTCAAACTTGTCTACGGCTTTCATCAAACCAATGTTGCCTTCTTGAATCAAATCCAAGAACTGCAAACCACGGTTGGTATATTTTTTAGCAATCGAGATAACCAAACGTAAGTTGGCTTCTACCATTTCTTTCTTGGCGCGACGTGCGCGAGCTTCACCGATTGAAACTTTACGGTTAACTTCTTTAATTTCAGGAATGGATAGGGTCACATTCTCTTCAATTGATTTAATCTTTTTCTGAGCGCGCTGAATGTCAAACTTATAAACAGCCACTTTGTCCGAATATGGCTTATCCGCAGCGATTAGCTCATCAACCCACTCTGGATTGGTTTCGTTGCCTTGGTAAGACTTAATAAACTCTTTACGTTCCATGCGGCACTTACGAGTAAGTAGAACCATGATGGCACGTTCTTGAGTTCGAATCGCTTCTTGTGATTCACGGGTATTATTAACCAGTGCTTCAAAATAACGAGGAGTAAGCTTGATCGGCGCAAAAACTTCAGCAAGTTCTTTGAAAGCAACTTCGGCTTCTTTGCTAGCACGGCCGTGTTTTGCAAGGATAGCTTCTAGAGCATCATAGGCTACGCGAACTTCTTTGAAACGGCCTTGGACCATTTCAACGTCCATACCGCCGCTTTCTTCTTCGTCATCATCATCGTCATCTGAGTCATCATCTGAATCGTCATCAGATTCCTCTTTTTCAGCTTTTGGCTGAGTTTGAGGTGGCGGCGTTGGAATCTCATCAGATGGATCGATGAATCCATTGAATACGTCACCGATGCGATTAACGTCGTCTTCAGCTTCTTCAAAGGCTGTTAATACGGTATCAACAGAACCAGGGTAATAAGCTAGCGCTGACATCACTTCACGGATGCCTTCTTCAATTCGCTTGGCGATTACAATTTCGCCTTCGCGGGTTAGCAGTTCAACGGTACCCATTTCACGCATGTACATACGCACTGGGTCAGTTGTACGGCCAACGTCACTATCAACAGCGGCTAGAGCTGCGGCAGCTTCTTCGGCTGCGGCTTCATCGGTATCGTTTCCACCGACGAACATAGAGTCAGTATCCGGCGCGACTTCAGATACCGGAATACCGATATCGTTAATCATGCGGATGATGTCTTCTACTTGATCTGGATTGGCGATGTCATCGGGTAGGTGATCGTTTACCTGAGCATAAGTCAGGTAACCCTGTTCTTTACCCTTGGCGATGAGGTCTTTTAAACGCGATTGTTGTGTATTCGCTGACATATGGGCCCTGTTGTAGTCGTCGCAGTCGTCTGCTCGGTGGCTAGGCAATAAACCCGAAAGTATAAACGCTAACCACCCATTGCGCTAGGCAAAGTGCGGGCTTGAGTACGATTTGATAAAAATTTCTGTAGTTAATTTGGGGGTGATAAAAAATAATTCAAGGGGTTGGTTATTTTTTATGCTTTTTCAGTTGTTTTGGCAGTGCAAGGTAGCGTGCTTTTTCTTCTGCTGTTAGTTTGCCAACGGATTCAGTAGAGACTTTTAGCTGTAAAAGTTGCCACTCTCTACGTAGGGCTCTGTGATGAAGGCGCTGTAAGATACCTTCAATATCATTGCTGGGATCAACCCCCTCTGGTATTTCTAAGCTTTGGTTGGCGATTTCTTTGAGCTGTTCAGAAAAAGGGGTCGCGGTCCATTGAATTAGTAACCCAATACTGCTGCTTTGAGGGCTTTGCTTTAGCTTCTTCAGCACTTCACATAATAACCGTTCGCTTTCATCTTCAGGTTCAAAATCCTCTAGAGGCGTAATGCGTTGGGCGCTTTCTGGGAACTTGACCAGTAATGTTAATGCTTTTTGAGTTAGAAGGGCCAGCTGACGATCATCTTTAGTGATAGGAGCCGCTGCTGTCGTTTCTATATCAATGAAATCACCGACATCATACTCTTCGTCGTTCGCATCATACTGATGATTGCCATAGTCATCATGAATATTCTGTTCTGTTGATGTTGATATTGGTGAAACAGGTGCTGCTTTGGCAGCTACTTGAGCTTGTGTAGGTTTAGAGTCGCTGGTTTTGTGTTGGTTTTTTGGCTCGGTTTCCGTTGGCAGCAATTTGGCAAGAACTTCTTGTTTTATCCCTGTTTCTTGAGCCAATTGCTGCTGCATGAGTTCCTTTAACATACCTGTTGGAAGTCTAGAAATTAGAGGTGCTGCGAGTTGGCCAAAGCGGGCTTTACCGTCAAGAGTATCGAAGTCGACTTGCTCTTTAATACTGTCGAATACAAATTCGGGTAGGTGTTTGGAGTTATCCAAGCGTTTTTCAAAGGCTTCTTTGCCTTCCTTGCGCACGATGGTGTCGGGGTCTTCGCCGTCTGGTAAAAATAAAAAGCGGGCTTGAAGGCCGTCTAGGAGTGAGGGTATTACGGTTTCCATTGCTCGCTGTGCGGCAGTGCGGCCAGCTTTATCGCCATCAAAGCAAAAAATAATTTCAGGGACGACCTTAAATAAGCGGCGTATATGATGCTCGCTGGTGGCAGTACCCAGAGTCGCAACGGCATAGTGAATGCCGAATTCTGCAAGAGCAACCACGTCCATATAACCTTCAACAATCACCATACGGGTGAGTTTTTGGCGAATTTTACGCGCTTCATATAAGCCGTAGAGTTCTTGGCCTTTATGGAAAATGGGGGTTTCTGGGGAGTTTAAATATTTAGGCTTTTCATCACCGAGTACTCGACCACCAAAAGCGATGACTTGACCTTTCACATTACGGATCGGAAACATAACGCGATCACGAAAGCGATCGTAGGTGCGGCCATCTTCTTTTTCGATGGTCATGCCACAGCTAATAAGTTGCTTGATGGTCTTGTTATTGGTGCTATCGTTTTTTTCCCCAGGAGCTAGGGTATTCTGTAAATTGTCCCAGCCAGGAGGTGCATAGCCAATGGAGAAAAATTTGGCGGCTTTACCGGATAGGCCACGATCTTTTAGGTAATTAATCGCTTTGTCTTTATCTTGGCTGGTGCGCAGCTGCTGTTCAAAAAAATCGGCGGCTTTTTGAGTCAGGGCATGGAGTTCTCGATATTGAGGCTCACGATTTTGTTGGTGTGTGCCTTCGCGGGGTACTTCGATATTGAGATCGCCGGCGAGTTTTTCCACTGCGTCGGGGAATTCTAGGCCATCGAACTCCATGACGAATTTAACCGCACTGCCAGTTGCACCACAGCCAAAGCAATAATAAAACTGTTTATCAGGGCTAACGGTAAAGGAAGGGGTTTTCTCATTATGGAAAGGGCAGCAGGCTGAATAATTCTTACCCGCTTTTTTTAGCCGAGTGCGAGCGCTTACCACGTCGACTATGTCGAGGCGGCTAATAAGGTCATCGATGAAATTTTGTGGAATGCGTCCGGCCATATGCTCTATCGTAATGTAATGAAGAAAATAAATAAATTAGAAGAGCAGAAACAAATAAGGCAGCCGAAGCTGCCTTATTGGTCAATCAAAAAGATTGTGTGTCGATTAGCCGGCCATTTAACAGGTAGCGTGAGTATTAACTCAGTGCCGCTTTAACCAGTTGGCTGACTTGCGCCATATCGGCGCGGCCTTGTACTTGTGGTTTGAGGACGCCCATTAACTTACCCATGTCCTGCATGCTTTGAGCACCGGATTGGATAACAGCGTCAGCCACTAATTTGGCCAGTTCATCTTCACTCAGTGCTTCTGGTAGAAACTCAGAGATGACAGAAATTTCGAACTTTTCTGTTTCGGCAAGATCGTGACGATCAGCTTGTTCGTATTGTTCAATTGAATTCTGACGCTGTTTAACCATTTTATCTAAAATGGCTAATGCGCGGTCATCATCAACGTCAATACGTTCGTCTACTTCAACACGTTTAAATTCCGCAGCAGCTAGACGAAGCGCAGACAAACGAGGTTTGTCTTTCGCTCGCATCGCGTCTTTCACAGAACTTTTTATACTTGCAACGATAGCACTCATAAAATCTTTCTTTTGATTAGACTATATTCAAAGAAAATGGGGTCTGATTAGTACAGACGAACCATTTTCTTGTTTTCGCGCTGAACTTTCTTCGCGTGACGCTTAACGGCAGCAGCAGCTTTACGCTTACGTACTGAGGTTGGCTTTTCATAATGTTCACGACGACGAACTTCTGACAAAACGCCTGCTTTTTCGCAAGAACGTTTGAAACGACGTAGAGCTACATCAAATGGCTCGTTTTCTTTAAGTTTTACAGCTGGCATCCAATATCACCTAATAATTAGTATTTCAGTGTTAATTTTTCAAGGGCAACCACAAGAAGCCCGAATTCTGTCTTGCTAAAAGGTATACGCGTTGCACACCTTATAGAAGGGCGGGCATTCTAATCGGTATACTCTAGAATTGCAAAGAGTATAGACGAGGTAAGTAGTATTATTTGTAATTCTCGCGATACTGCGGCTTTAAAGAACAAAATAGCCTGAAAATCGTCCTATTTAGTGCCTAATATGACCAAAGGTATCCTCAAATCCTTGCCTAAGGCGTATCATGCGCTCAAATTGATTTATTAGGGTATCAGACGACATTATGCTGATTCTTGGCTTAGAAACTTCTTGTGATGAAACCGGCGTGGCCGTATTCGATAGTGAACGTGGCTTATTGTCTCATCGTTTATATTCGCAAATCGCTGTGCATGCTGAATATGGCGGCGTTGTACCTGAGTTGGCTTCTCGAGATCATGTGCGTAAGGCGCTGCCCTTGATTAACGAAGCGCTAGCGGAAGCGGGATATAGCGTACAGGATTTAGAAGGCATTGCTTATACTCAAGGCCCTGGTTTAGTCGGTGCCTTATTGGTGGGCGCAAGTTTAGGACGTTCATTAGCCTGGGGTTTAGGTATTCCCGCGGTTGGTGTTCACCATATGGAAGGCCACTTATTAGCGCCTATGTTAGAAGACGATCGTCCAGACTTCCCTTTTGTCGCGTTATTGGTTTCTGGTGGCCATACCCAGCTCGTTCATGTTGCTGGTATTGGTGAATATACCTTGTTGGGGGAATCCCTAGATGATGCTGCTGGTGAAGCCTTTGATAAAGCCGCTAAAATGATGGGGCTTCCATATCCCGGTGGGCCTGAATTAAGTAAGTTGGCCGAGCAAGGTGATGCTAAGCGCTTTGATTTCCCTCGTCCTATGACTAATCGCCCTGGTTTAGATTTCTCTTTCAGTGGTTTAAAAACCTATGCGCGTACCACCATTATTGAGCAGGCCGTTGATGGCGTATTAGATTTACAGACTAAGGCTGATATCAGTGCTTGCTTCCAAGACGCTGTTGTCGATACCTTGGCGATTAAATGTAAGCGTGCACTGAAACAAACAGGTTTGAAAAACTTAGTGATTGCCGGTGGTGTCGGGGCGAACAAATTATTACGCCAGCAGTTAATGGCGATGACGAAGAAATTAGGCGGGCAGGTATTTTATCCCCGGCCAGAGTTCTGTACTGATAACGGCGCGATGATCGCTTATGCAGGGTGTCAGCGTTTAATGGCAGGACAGACCGCAGATTTGAGCTTAGGCGTTGTGCCACGTTGGCCAATGACTGAGTTGAGTTCTATCACTAAGTCGAGTGATAGCTCTGATGAAGAGCTGAATGTAAATCTGGACGGAGGATCAAATGGATAAAGTTATTATTCGTGGTCTTAACGTTGAAACAGTTATCGGTGTTTTTGATTGGGAAAAACAAGTACGCCAGCCGCTAGTATTTGATTTAGAGATGGATTGGGATATCAGCAAGGCTGCTGAAACCGATGATTTAGCCTATGCCTTAAACTATGCCGCGGTCAGTGATCGAGTGATCGAGTTTGTGCAAGCGAATCAATACGATTTGTTAGAGCGTTTATTAGTTCAATTAGCCGAAACCCTTCGCGCTGAATTTTCGATTCCAAAAATTAAAATCCGCGTAGAAAAACCGGCTGTAGCACCCCATGCCATTGCGGTTGGTTTGGAAATTGAACGTGGTTAAAATTTATTTAGGCATAGGTTCTAATATCGAACCGAGAAAAAATATTGCTGCTGGGCTAGATAGTTTAGAACAATTATTTTCTAAGCTCGACATTTCGCCAACGTATCTAGCCCCGCCGTTTGGATTTGAAGGTGATGATTTTCATAACCTAGTGATCAGTGCGGAAACAGACCTATCTATTGAACAAGTAGTCAAAGCTTTACGCAATATCGAATTTGCTCATGGTCGCCCAGAACAAGCGGTAAAGTTTTCATCGCGCAGTTTAGATATTGATCTGCTTCTGTATGGAGATTACGTCGGTAAAGTCGATGGCTATAAAATTCCTCGCAGTGATATCGATAAATTCGATTTTGTTTTACGTCCACTGCAAGATATTGCGCCTAATGAAATTCATCCTGTGAGTGGACAAAGTTTTTCAGAATCGTGGCAGGTGATGAGTGCTAGCTCTGAAAACCAGCTTGAGCTTGTTTAGTTACTAAAAAATAAAAGCGATTAACCACAGAGGACATAGAGATCACAGAGAAGGGCAAAGCAAATTAAATAGAGCCGTTTAGCTTTATTTCATTCTTACTTTCTTATCTTTCCTCTGTGAAGCGAAGCGCTCTGTGTCCTCTGTGGTCAATACTCTTTTCGTTTTAGTCTTTTACAAACTGCTTAATCACAGTCAAACGTTCCAAAGCAATCGCTTCGCCAATTGCCTTTCCGGTAATTCCTTGCTCAACAAATTGTCTAGCCGTAATACCTAAGCAGGCCTCTGCAAGCTGAGTAATATATTCGACCTGATTATATTCAATGTTTTCAAACCCAGTACGGCCTCGGCTATCCGCTTTGCAGGCGACTAATATCTGCTGCAAGCGTTCGGGCTTGCGCCATAAGTCGATACCATTAAAAAACTTCAAAACCGTTTTAGGGTTTAATTCAAAGGCTCTATGAATATGGGTATGGTAGATACATACCAGTCTCGATAAATCTCTAAATTCATTCGGCGTTTTTAACCTTTGGTTTAACTCTATCACTAACTTTTCACCAGATTGTTCATGGCCATGATGGCTGGGTAAAAGTTCATCACGAGTTAAACCTTTCCCTAAATCGTGTAATAGGCTTGCCCAGCGGACATTAACATCATCTGTCAGGTAGCTGGCTTGCTGTAAGACCATGAGTGAATGAATACCACAATCAATTTCAGGGTGATGTTTTTCTGGTTGTGGAATTCCGAATAAACGATCAAGTTCTGGGAAGATAATCTCAAGGGCATTGCAGTCTTTTAAAGCTTGAAAATAAACCCATGGCTGTGACTCGCCTAAAGCACGTTCAGTTTCTTGCCAGACTCTTTCTTGAGTTAAGTGAGCAAGTTCGCCACTGGCTGCGATATCTTGCATTAAGCAAAGAGTTTCTTCTGCAATGGTAAAGCCTAGGTGAGCAAAGCGGGCGGCAAAGCGAGCGACTCTTAATACTCTGAGAGGATCTTCGGCAAACGCATCGGATACGTGACGCAATTTTTTATCTAGTATGTCTTGCTGGCCGTTATAAGGGTCAACGATCTGACCATCATCTTCTTGTGCCATAGCATTGATGGTTAAGTCACGGCGTAATAAATCATCTTCTAAAGAAATATCGGGGCTGAAATCACAGATAAACCCTTGGTAGCCACTGCCTGACTTTCGTTCTGTGCGGGCTAGGGCATGTTCTTCTTTGGTTTTGGGGTGTAAGAATACAGGGAAGTCGGCACCGACCTGGCTATAACCTAGGTTGATAAGTTCTTTGGGTGTGCTGCCAACGACAACCCAGTCTTTGTCTTTAATGGGAATATTTAATAGGGCATCACGAACGGCGCCGCCGACTAGATAGATCTGCATGGAACACTCAAAATTTAAATAACAGGGTAGAAACAAAAAAGCCTTAATCCGAAGATTAAGGCTTTTTTAGCTTTTAGTCTAAATTAGTTGAAGGGATTAACTTTCAACGGCATCTACATAAGCTTTACAGGCTGCACTGGAAGTAATGACTGGAGTATCACCTATTTCAGTGAAGGTGCTATCGCCAGTGAATTTAGAGGTCTCACCATTGAAATCAAAGCGATAATTAGCTTCATTTCCATTTCCAGTTTCACCAATTTTCTTCAGTACAGCTGAGCGGCCGCCTAAATACTCAAGGCGAAGCATGATGGTGTTATTCAGAGCTGCTAATGTTTCCCAGGATCCTGAGATGTAGTCACCTGCCAAACTCTGATCACTACCATCTTCATATTTTAGGCATAGGTGAATATCTCCACGTGTGGCACCTTCTGCGCCAGTAAAGAAAATGGCTGCTTTACTCTCTATGCTGCTATCATCATCTTCGAAATCTAGCATCTTACCTGTAAGATCACTGCTTAAACTGCTGCCACCAGTTTCTTTAGCGTTATTAGCCGCGGTTAAAAAGTCTGATTGATTACCAGTTGTCTCTACTAACTGAGTAAAGTTGAAATTACCTTCTTGGCCCTCTTCAGTGCTTCCTTGAAGATTTGCTAGGTAACCTGAATCACTCAATGCTGCCAAAGCACCGGCATGGGCTGTTTCATCATTATCTGAGCGTATGATCTTAAGAACAACGACTTCAACACCTCGAATTCGACCTTTTGCGTTTGCGAAAGTAAATTCTGCATTACTGCCAAGTGGGCTAGCACCAAAAGCAGTTGTGGTAGCGCTGTTAACAGCGGCTAAACGGGCAGCCAAAATATCAACAGCATCAGAATTAGGCTCGGTAGGTTGGCTTAGCTCAGCATCAGAATAAAGTTCATCAATATTGGCGCGAATTGCATTCCAAGCAATTTTATAGTCATTTAAAGTGCTTTTGTTTAGATCTTCAAATTGACGATAAATTAATCCACTGATATCAGAAGTAACTTCTTCACCTTCCTCAATAGCTGAGTAGTGTTCTTTAACCCAGTCTGAAATTACAGTGACATACTTATGCATCTGATAGGTTACGGCAAAGGCCTGAGGGTTAAATTTATCGGCACTTTCCAGGAAGTTAAGGTTGAGGATATTTGAAAGAGTAATTCCTGAAATGCCATCGATTGTATTTAGGTAGGTAATAAAATCATTAAGGCCTTCACTACCTCCTTCAATCATGGATGTCATTGGGGTAATAGCAATGTATGGAGAAAGTCCGTTAGATTGCTCTGCAGGGAATGACATAGTCCCTTCAAAGGGCTCGCCAGTATAAAGGTCGTAGCCACCTGTGATGATTATTTTAGTATCCGCAGACATATCATTATATTGAGCATTGGTTAGCTTTAGGCAAAACTCTGGACGAGCACTGCTGCCACTACAATAATCAATTCCATTTAACAAGTCGTAATTATAATGACCATTATTATCGGTTAAAGCGCCAGGTTCAAACGAGTCTTTTTCTCCATTACCGTTAAAATCATAAAAGACTTGGGCACGGGTGATAGGGCCATCAACGGCAACACCAGAGCTTATGTCTGCATTAGAGGAACCACTGCCGCCGTCTTGTTTCTCGGTACCACAGCCGTATAGTGT
>CAJVZR010000095.1 GCA_913019965.1 uncultured Oleispira sp. | reverse complement strand
AAAACTGATCTTCAGTAAAATTCATCAAAGACTCTTTACCGGCGGTAATATCAGCGTGCAATAATTCCGCTTGTGCCTTAGCCGTTCTAAAGAAGTGATCAGCCGCTTTCATTTTACCTTGATAAAAATCTTGTGAATATTTACCAGAATTTAAATCCTTTGCAGCGATATTCGCCATGTTCGCCCACATCACAGCCATAGTTGTTAAAGAAAATAATTTTAATACTGGGGTTGCAGCTGAACCAAGAACATCAGCATCTTGCACCGCATTACCGGCTAACCACATCAAACTATTTTGAAGTGTATTCAATAACCCTTTGCAATCGTGCTTGTGCTCATCTGTTTCTACATTGGCTAATATCCTATGCATCACTCTAAAATAGGTTTTCGGTAAGCGCCCGCCTTTAATCATCAGCTTACGCCCAACCAAATCTAATGATTGAATACCGTTTGTGCCTTCATAAATACGCGCAATACGCCCATCACGTAATAATTGTTCAACTTCCCAGTCTTGAGTGAAACCAGCGCCTCCCATGCTTTGTAACGCTTGGTCAGTAGAAAAGTAACCTTCATCGGTTAAGTAGGCTTTCACAATCGGCGTCATGATTTGCACAATATCATCAGCTTCTTCACGTACTTCGCTATCTGGGTGTTTTTCTGCTAAATCAAGATTCATTCCCGTCCAGTAAGCCATGCAACGAGCGCCTTCTAAGAACACTTTTTGTTGAGTTAACATGCGGCGAACATCGGGATGAACAATAATGGCATCGGCTTTTTCATCAGGGCTTTTAGGACCTGTCAGTGAGCGAGATTGTAAGCGTTCTTTGGCAAAGCCCAAACTGATTTGATACGCCTTTTCTGCTAAACCTAACCCTTGAACCCCTACCATGATGCGCGCAGAATTCATCATAGTGAACATGCACTTAAGGCCTTCATTTTCTTTACCAATCAGCCAACCTTTCGCATTTTCAAAATTCATCACGCAAGTTGCTGATGCTTTAATACCCATTTTATGTTCTAGGCCACCACAAAATGCTGGATTACGTGTGCCGTCTTCTAAAAACTTAGGCACCAAAAATAATGAAATACCTTTACTAGAATCCGGAGCGCCCGGTAATTTCGCCAGTACGAGGTGAACAATATTATCCACTAAGTCTTGCTCACCACCGGTAATCCAAATTTTAGTTCCTGATATTTCATAACTGCCATCCGCTTGAGGTTCCGCCTTAGTTCGCACTAATCCTAAGTCAGTACCACATTGCGGTTCGGTCAAGCACATAGTGCCGGTCCATTCACCAGATATTAAATTAGGTAGATACTTATCTTTTAATTCATCGCTGGCGTGCAAGGTTAACGCATCGATAGCGCCATGACTTAAACCTGGGTACATACCCATCGATAGGTTCGTCGAGCAAGCCATCTCATCAACGACAATTTTTATTAAATGCGGCAGGCCTTGGCCACCGTATTCAGGTGAGGCAGACAACCCAGACCATCCACCTTCGGCAAACGCTTTATACGCTTCTTTAAAGCCCTTGGGTGTTGTAACTAATTTAGTCTCAGGGTCGAAATGACAGCCTTCTATATCACCAGACTGGTTAATAGGCTGTAAAATATTCTCAGCTAACTTGGACGCTTCATCCATTACAGCGCGAATCATTTCTTCATTCGCATCTTCAAAACCTGGGCACAAGCTCAGATCCTGTGCTTTCAATACGTCAAATAGAACAAAGCTCATGTCATTAAGTGGTGCAGTATACTGGGGCATAGAGCCTCCCTCTTTTGATAAAAAATAATTAATCGCTCGCAGAAATATTTACGATTTAAATCGCCAGCTATAAGTCCTTACGCAAATACACTTCAAAAGGTTCACAAAAAAATAAAATAAGATAAAAATAATTAAGAGACATAAAAAAGCACGAGCCAAGCCCGTGCTTAGAAGAGCAGAATAATGATCAACGTTTATCGTTTAGTATAATCGCTTCCAAATTAGGAACAGAGTTACCAATTGCAATGGCTGTAGTGACCGTATCTGTACCAAAATTTAAATTTGCAGTTCCCGGTACAGCCGCAGCCGTAGTGCCATCAGCAGCAATAACCACATCATAGGCTAATGCCCCATCCAAGGCGGTATAACCGGTATTTTGGCCGATTACGACATCCGCGAAATTAGGAGTAGCCATACTAATATCAGCACCCGCCGCAGCGACAAAAATATCGACAGGATCTGCGGCTGAAGCCGCTGAGGCATGTACTAAGCGGACATCTGCATCGTCTGTACCTTTACGATCATCAGTTAAAACAATCAGCTGGGTATCTGATAACGCACTCACTGAGCCAGCAGCAATGACGGTATAAGAGACGCCGCGTTCCAATGACAATGTACCTGATAGCGTCGGTAAAGCATTACCAATACCTTGATCAGCCGCCGCAATTGCCACCGCTAAATTACCCGCAGCGACAGTTAAATAACCCGTTGCACTGGCCCCTGTAATACCAACCGTCGAGTCTTTATAATCGAAATCGGATAGTAGTTCCGCACCTCCGGCAAACACGTCAACCGTCACAGCATCTACGGCATGAACAATTCGAACTTCCGCGGTTGCATCAAGAACAGACATCACAGAATTTGTCCAGATCAGTAAACTGGCAGGAGATACACCTTGAATACTATTGACTGCCACAGCAGTTACATCACTGGCAACCGCAAGTGTCGAAGAGTTGTAAACAACGTCGGTAGAGCCCGCTGCCGTTAAACGAACTTGATAATCACCGTTGGCGACATTGGCTAATGATGCATTCGCGTCAAAGGGTACATTTTCCAACGTAGCTGTCGCAGGTAATTCAACGCCATCTGCTGTTACATAAATATCAACATTACCAGCTACAGTAGAGGCATGCACGACAGTAAGGTCAGTTGAATCATTACCCGTTCTAGACGTATCGTCTAATACCTCGAGTTCTAACGAAGCCACATTATCTTGCGCAATGACAGAATAATATCCATTAGAAGCTAATGTCAGTGTATTTTCTAACGCAATTGTTTCTGTACCGCTGACTCTCAAACTAATATCACGTGCTCCGGCATCTACTTTTAAATAGCCAGACCCTTGTTGGTAAGACACATCAGCCAATACTTGTGAGCCGTCTACCAATACATCAACATTGGGAGCATCCGGTGATGCATGCAAAATTCTAACGTAAGCCGAGCTCGTATTATCATTATCGCTATCATTACACGCGACTAAAAATACCGATAATAATGCAGTTAGGCAATTTTTCTTTGTAGTGTTCATTTCTTTTCCTCCGTAGTGTGTATAGCAACTTACGCGTTAGAAAAATAATGGATCACTTGAGTTTTGTAAGTTTTTTATAAGGCTATTTTTAAATACTTGTTCAGAAAAGATCCATAAACGATGTATCTGCGTAAAGTTAATAAGACAACGCATTAATGTATTTACTATGGATAAAGTAATCCAATGAAAACTATTATTCTATTTGGAGCGAGCAGTGCCATAGCTCAGAGTTACATTGAATATATAAAATCGCTTAAAACCGACTTCAATATGATTTCTATTAGTTCATCGAAAATTTTGAATAGTCATTGTGATAGCCATTTCGAAACAGATTATTCAATATCGAACTTGGCGAATATCGTTTTAATATTAAAGCAGTCTCATATTGAATTACATCAAGTCATCATATTCAATGGACAACTGCACTATGCTAGAAACATGCCTGAAAAGAAGTTAGAAGACATCAACAATGAATATTTCAGTGAATTAATGCAATCGAATACGCTTATACCTTTATTATGTTTACAAAGCCTTCTGCCGCTATTAAACCATACGACTAACTGTACAATCACGGCACTCAGTGCCCGAGTCGGCAGTATAGAAGATAATCAACTCGGTGGTTGGTATACCTATAGAGCCTCTAAAGCAGCACTAAACATGCTATTTCAAACCGCAGCTATTGAACTTTTTAGACGGGCAAAAAATACCAAACTGTTATTATTTCATCCAGGTACAACCGATACTCAATTATCGAAACCATTTCAAAGAAATATTCCTAAAGATAAGCTATTCACAACCCAGTTTGTTGCTGAACAGCTATTTGAATTAACCCAGAGTAAGCATTTAAAATTTGATGGTAAGGTTGACTACATTGATTGGCAAGGTAAAAAGATTGCTTGGTAATTAGACCGTCAAAAACACATAATTAAAAATCATTTATTGGAGATATCCCATGTTTCTATTTAAAACAAATCCGATTAAGAAACTGAAAAAGGCATACATGAAAAAATTAGAGGAAGCGATGCAAGCTCAAAGAAATGGTGATATAAGATCCTACTCTCTCATTACGAATGAGGCAGAAATTATTCATAAAAAAATACTACAACTGGAAGCCAAACGACCCCGCTAACACTATTTCCAGCCATAAACCCAACAAGTATCGTCTTTTAGATCATGCCAATCAATCTCCTGAGATCGTTTTGTCATGATTGCTTCTATGGTACAAGACATTACCTCATTATTTTCATCAAACTCTACATCCGAAATAATAAAGTGTTTCTCTTTATCCATAGGGGCTACAGCAGTCCATTTACTGGATAATAATTTCTTAGGGTTAATTGAATTCATAGTCTCTCCATAAAAATCAATACTACGCTAATTAAGAGTACTTTCTACTTTATCAGAATAATAGAAATTCACGATACTTATACAAAGAAGCCGCGACAAAAAAGATAGTAACCAATATCAATCCAATATTGGTTACTAGGCTGTTCTTAAATTCTGAATCTACCTGCCGATTATTGAGCCACAATAAGGTTAGCGCTAATATCGGCATAAAAAATGCTCCAACCACAGAGTAGAGTTTTTGAATTTCTTTAAAGGGGATTTCCAGCGACAACATTGGCAAGATTGCTAACAGACCCAACCACAACTTATATGAAAATGATTTAGGTAATTGATTCAACGGAATCTTAATGCCTTTAAAGCTGTGTACTGCATCAGCATAAATCAAAGGCACGGCTTGCCATACTCCCAATAAACTCGAAAATATCGCCGCCCAAGCTCCGACTAAAAAAAGTATACCCATTAGTGGATTAATCTGCTGAGTGAAATACTGGCTAATGCTTAATAACAAACTTAGCCCCTTGCCCTGCTGTACAGCCACCGAGCCAATAATTACCATGGCAATACCAAATAAGCAGGTTAACCCGTAACTAATCGCGATATCCCAACGGCTAGATCTTAAACCTTGCATTCCCTTACGCTGGCTAGCCGCTAACCAATAACCATAACAAATAATAGTTAACGTACCGCCAACCCCCCCCATCAAAGCTAAAGTCCAACTCAATGCTCCAGGCTGCGCAGGTAATTGAGGAATAAACAAGCCCGAAATAATATCCATCGGCTGAACCGGCACAAACAAAACGCAACTAAGAACCGTAGCAAATAAAATAACCGCTAAAAGACTCATCACGCGATTAAAGATGGCCTGACGGCCCAAAGCCAATAAGGCCAAGGCTATAAGACTGTGGGCAATACCCGCTTGCGCTTTAGTTACTTCAAAGCCCAATAATAACAACAGCTCTTTGCCCGCAACCCCCGCTGCATTAATTAACGCACCACCGACAAACCAGCACCAAGGCACAAAATACAACAACATAAAAACGATAAAGGGTTTACGTAGGTGCTGAACCACACCTTGAATAATCGAAGTATTAGAAGCCAACTGCCAACGAGCGATGCCCTCAGTTAGAATGAACTTAAACAACCCACCCAATAAAATAGCCCACAAAACAGTCGTACCTAACTGAGCGCCGGTAAAACCTGCGGTCGCCAAGTCCCCAACACCCACCCCCGTCATGGCCATTAACAAACCGGGTAAGATGAATAAGTAAGCGCGCTTAAATCCATTGTTTAACATAGGTAAAATCTTCGTTTGATACTTTTAATTAGCAGTTATCGCTGTTGAATCATATTTAGGCACTAGCATACTGGAAAATTGATTTTCCGACTCAAATTACCGCACAATTTTCCTCATGACGATTCTTAAGCAAAGTAGCCAGAGCAAGGAGAATCTTGAAACGTCACATTACCTTTATCAATTTTGCACTCATGAACATGCCCATAACCATTACTAGCAATAAAGGATTATTTTTCATTTAAATATCGGGCCTCGTGATCAGCCGTGGGGAGCAGACACACGTCATACTTACCGAATAAGCGATAACGGTTTAGTGCGATACGGTCGTATAACCAGTTTCGTATAGGCTTAGGAATAATCACAAATATACAGGCCAATTTCCACGGATTGCCAAGCTTAGCTATCACCTGAAAGAAGGCATCACTCTGTTGATAACATTGCTTCCCTTCCACATACAGCATGCTTTCGTATACCTCTGTGGATAAACCAAAATGCTTCAGTATCTTCTCTCCTTCTTTTGATTGCACACTGCACAACTTAAAAACATGCTGATGATCATGCTTAATTATAAAATTACTCCAAATATTACAGAGCTTGCAGACACCATCAAATAGAATAACTTTATCAGCGGTACTGATATTAGGTGGAAAATTAGTAGAGCTCATACTTTTATACCCAAATCGCCAGCATGGCCCCCATGCCTAAAATCAAAGCCCCACCAATTTCAGCCAAAATTAAACTGAAGGTAAAAAGATGAGTTAACCACATAGGGGTTGAAGAAGGCTCTTTACGAATAGTAGCCCGTATTTGATTGCTGGTTTTATTTATAATGCCTTGATAAACATAGCCAAGGACCGCCGCCAAATAGAAAAATACAGACCCCACCACGGCGAGTGTATTAAGCCATTCTGGAAACTGACTTAAATAAGCAAAAACTGCCAGCAGCAAAGCCGCATAGGCGTATAGAAAAGAAGAACGGTGCGCGATATCAACATAATATCGCGACTGGCCTTTTTCTGACTTGGTCATCAGGCTGTATTTCCACACGCCTGTGCATAACGCAAGCATGAAAAATACAAATGCAGACGTTAACGAAATTTTGACTGAAATCGGTAAATCCATAAATAGTCCTAAGGTGTAAAGCTATTGGTTCTGTCCTATGGACTTAACTTTAACAGTTTAGGTTTTTACTGCATAACCTATCTTGGGATTCATATTGATGCACTCTGCATAAATGCAACACGCAAACGCATATATGTGGACTATTCACTAAATGTTCTCTCCGTATACTTTGATCAACCGTAAGCGAAAGAGAAAAAAGATGATCGACTTATACACAGATGCTACCCCCAACGGCCTAAAGATATCCATCGCACTAGAAGAGCTAGGCCTACAATACAAGGTTCATAAAGGCTTAAACGACGGCGCGAATACCCGTCCAGAATTTACGACCATGAATCCCAACCAGAAGATCCCACTACTAAAAGACAGCGAAGTGATCGTCAGCGAGTCGGGCGCAATATTGTTTTACCTAGCCGAGAAGTCAGGCACCTTGCTACCCAAAGACCTGCTAAAGCGCACCAAAGTCATCGAGATGCTGATGCTTCAAATGAGCGGCCTAGGCCCAAACTGTGGCCAATTGCTGGTATGGGGCGGCGCTTGGAATAACGAACACCCGGTTGCAACACAGCGCTACGCTCAAGAAGTGAACCGTTTATTCAACGTACTGAATACGTTATTAGAAGGTCATGAGTATTTTGCCGGAGACGAATACTCCATAGCCGACATTGCCTTTTTCCCTTGGGTGAGAATGGCGTTTGTTCATCCTATTGGTGAGATGTTGGAATTAGCCACAGGTAAGAGTACAAAGCACGCAAACTTAATTGCATGGTACGAACGCATTGGCCAGCGTGAAGCGGTGCAACGTGGTTTGTTGATTCCTGAAGCGAATCCACCTGAAGTGCAGATGGAGATATTTGTTAATGCGGTTGTGGGGTTGGGTGGGTTGCATAAGTGAGAATGAGAAACACCAAGTTACCGCTAGGTGCTTGGTGTTAAATATGACAAATTTAATTAGGTGGCCAAATTCACTTTATCAAATTTTCCTTCCGTAGGAATGACGGTTTTAAATAAGAACCCATCTATTTAAAATATTATAAGTACTTATAATTTATTTAAAGATAAACCTATTTCGTCCTCTACTCCATAGGCAATATAACCTTTAAAAGTATTGTAAGATCCCATCTTGGCTCTATCTGAAACCCAAATAAGCCAATCTTCTACTCCATCAGAATTCGCATCAATACGTGCAACAACTTGTAATTCAAAGAACCAGTTGTCAGACTCTAACACAACACCATAATCAGAAATTTCTAAAGCCCCTTTAGAAATCGCATCCAGCGTATAAGCATTTTCGTTTGCTCGCTTGAAGAGCGATGATCTAAATGAACGGAGATCAATTTGTTTAGCTAAAGCTTCACCGATTTTAATAGGTAATAGACTTATCTTTTGAAAATCTTCCGATTTCTTAATAATTGATAACGTTTCACACATCACGTAATTTTGCGAAGCCAAAAAATTGCTTTCGGTCTCAACCAACACGGTTTCAGATTTCAATAGAATGTATTCATTACAATTTTCTACTTGAACTCCGTCATTAAATTCAACAGGTAACCTTTGTTCTTTCATGCTAAATAAATAGTCTTCATAGGCTAAAAGAACAGGAGAAGAAGTAATATATTTTTGACCAACAACCTGTGTTGAAGTACATGATATTAATACCAGTAATATAACAGCCGAAGATAACTTGATTAGTCTCATTTCTTAATTTTCTCTAGCAAGGTAGCTTCTTTCTTTCTTCTAGTGGGGTAAGAGTCACCAAATTTTTTAAGCAGTATGATTGATTCATCCCAATCCTGAGATGACACAGCCTTCCAGAAATTAGGTGTTGCAGAATTCAAATTCGTACCATATTGAAAAGAAACTGAAGCAATAACTGTTTGAGCTTCATCTGGTAAATCAGAAAACTTCTTTTTGTCTGCATTATGAGTTGAAGCGTTATACTTTGCCTTTAGAGATGCTATATGAGCCGATTTAACAGCTTTATCTATAAGCGTTGCATTTTCAACAGTGATTACTAGTGCATTATCCTTTAGGTAATCAACTGCAGTTTTAGATTTTTTCCTAAACAGGGTTTCAACTTCTTAATTAATATTTTGTTCAAACCAAGCGTTGTCAAATCAGATTCACTACGCTGACCAAGATCAAAGCCTGTCGCAATAGTAACGCCACTCTTACTTACGCCCGCAGCAGGTACGTATCCAGACGTTTTACTACCACCCTCTAGATCACTTAGAAATTTGTAATCAATATTCTCTGGCATAATCCTTTATCCCTATACTAAAATTTCATGCATCTTGACGAAATTGAAAAAAGGGGTCAAGTAGAACAATGAATACGGTATTTGTTTCTAATAAAATAAGAAATTAGGCTGAGTTAAATAATCCACTAAAGCTTCACAAATACCTCAACCAAGCCAATGGTAAACACCATAATCGACTTATACACAGACTCAATCTCTAACGGCCTAAAGATATGCATCGAATGCATAAAGCTAGGCCTGCAATACTGTGTTGCATAAGTAGAGATTTAATTGGGCACCTAATCGAAGGGAAAATTAGGTGTCCGTTTTATCGGGACAATATTCACACAAACCTCCTCCGAAACTCCTTCGGCGTTAAGCCAATAATCTTCACAAACGATTTACGGCACGCGCTCACATCTTCATAACCCACGTCATAGGCAATCACCTCAAATGTCTTCTTGGTTGATTCTAATAACTCACACGCTTTCTGGATTCTAAGGCGCTGTAGGTATTCATTCGCTTTAAACCCTGTTGCTTGAATAAAGTGGCGGGCAAAGGTGCGCTCAGATAGATGGCTCTTTTTTGCTAGCGATGCCACAGTTAGGCGAGTATGGAATTTGGCTTGTATGTGGGTTTGAGTTTTATGTATTACGTCGTCGCCATGATCGAGCCTTGGGTTAAAGCTTTGGTAGTAGCGCTGCTCTCTGGGGGCGGTATCGATGATTAAGAACTTTCCTAACTGGCGCATGACTGCGGGGGTTAAAAACTGGGCCACCAGCTCTAGCCCTAAGTCCATCCAAGACATTAAGCCACCGGCGGTGATTAGGTCGCCGTCGTTGATGATGATTTTTTCGGCGTTAACCTCTACTTCAGTGAATAGTGTTTGTAGTTGGTCAGACAATCCCCAATGGGTGGTTGCTGGGCGATTATTGAGTAGCCCAGTATTGGCTAATATAAACGCCCCTGCACAAACTGCACAGATCACCGCGCCTTGCTTGTGTTGTTTTACGATCCAGCGGTTAAGTTCTGCTTCAGGGGTTAGGTAATATTCGTCGACGATGTTGGGCGGCAAGATGATGATGTGGTTTTTGCTTTTTGCCTGCGCTAAGTCTGGGACTTTTATTATCTGCATGTCGAAGCGTTCTGTTAGGCCATGCTCTTCTGCAATGCGATTGGCTAATATAAACATTTCATACAGGCCCTGCGTTGCGGTTTGCATGGCGCCTGGGTAGTTAACTATTTGTATTTTCATGCTTTTTACCCTTCTTTCCACAACTGGCCGATTTTGCCTGTTTTATGCCCGTTTTGACTTTAGTGCATTGCGCTGACATTGGCAATAATAGCTTCACGGTCACAAGCCGACAGACATCTTATTTAATATAGAAGAAGGCAAAACTATGAACACTGTAAATACTAAGGACAAGACAGCCCTACTGTTAATCGATTTCCAAAACGATTATTTCCCGACCTATACGGAGGCTAAAAATCCTTTGGTCGCTACGGAAGCGGCGGCCGAGCAAGGCGCTAAGTTATTAGCCGAATTTCGTGATCAGGGCTTACCTGTGATTCATGTTCGCCATGAGTTTCCTACCAACGAGGCGCCGTTCTTTTTACCAAATTCTGAAGGCGCTCAGATTCACCCATCGGTCGCTGCGCAAGATAATGAAGTGGTTATCGTTAAGCAGCAGATTAATAGCTTCCGCGATACCGAGCTTAAAAAGGTATTGGATGAAGCCGGGGTGAATAAGCTGGTGATTGTGGGGGCTATGACGCATATGTGTATTGATGCGGTGACCCGTGCGGCGGCTGATTTTGGCTATGAATGTGCAGTGGCCCATGATGCATGCGCGACGATGGATTTGGAGTTTGATGGGGTGGCCGTGCCTGCGGCTCAGGTTCATGCGGCGTTTATGGCTGGGCTGGGTTTTGCTTATGCAAAGGTGGTGAGTGCCGAGGTGTTGATTGAAGCGCTATAGAGGCTTTAAAGGAGGCTTTAAAGGACGATTGAAACGAAATTAATATAGATGATGCCTTCAGATTCACTGAAGACATCATTTCAATCTATCTGACAGTATTATTTATTCACTTTCAACGGTTAATAGCGTTAAAACCTTTTCTGTCACTGCGCCATTTAAGATACCACCCCACCACTGAGTTTCATTTTCATGCTTAGAAACGGCGAGAACTTGATTACAAGGGGTTCCAATCACTATCTCAACCGAGTCATTTCCAGAAGTGAAACGAATGCCATTGAACGCTTGGTTGGCACAGCGTTTATTCAAATATACGTAGTTGCTTTCATCCAGAAAGATATTAGCCAGTTGAAGAGACTTTTCTTTTTCTAAACTTTGTAACGCTCCATTTATGGGATAACCCGCAAGTCGATCATTCCCCTTCAGTGCATTCTTTTGAGACTCAGCAACACTGACGATATTTAAGCTACCCGCCTTGCCATTATCATGATGCAGCAAGGTAAATAGGGCTTTATTAGCAAGAGCTTTCTTTAAGCTTACTCCTTCTGCATAACTATTCGTTAACGGGGCAAGTGTTAACGATGCAATTAATAGCGTCCAAACATTAAGTTTATGCAATTTGTTCAAGATAATTTCCTAAGCGCTTAATAGATCCAAGAATATTAGGATTATACTGTTGTTTAAATCCGCACATATCAGCTGATTTTTCTGCTGCGTGAGAGGGATACCCTAAAGCACCGGCAATATGAGCAAACTCATGGACGATAGTTGCAGCAATCATCCAGACATTAGTATTGTCTAGGCACCATGCTGTTATCGAAATATCTTTAAAATTACTATGCATTGCCCCATAGAAACCATGGGCGGTTGAAGGCGAATAATTTATAAAGATACTGTTATCTCGCCAGAAGTGACGAAATGTTTTACCTTTTGGCAGTGTTCTAAAATAATTATTACATGGGCCTTGTAAATCAATCTTTTGATCGAGCTTATTAATGATATCGTAAGCATCGGTAATTTTTCTTAATCTTGCCTTTTCACTCTCAATTGCGTTTGGGAATACATTGTATTGAATTACCGATCCATCAGAGTAATGCTCATTCTTGTTCGGGCGCCCCGAGCCAGATGTATTAATTGTAGCCAACTTTAATTTCCTTATTTAATTGCTTTTGGTCCTACAGGTAAACGCGTAGAAGAGTAACCACATTGGCATTAAATTTGTATCAGGCTAAAGAGCTAGGCTAACTGGTTTTAAGCAGCATGATACAGAGACGGATCTTACTGAGAAACTGTGACTGAGGGCTAGATAGCTGTCGTGTATTAAGATCAAGAGCGTCGTGTATAGCACCCTTGATCTTCACCTATGTACTAACTACTTAGTTCTTGAGCCGTATCAGCAAAGATCCCTTGAATGTCTTCCGCTTCACGAACGGTCTGGCCACCATGCTTTAAGTACGTGGTGATAATAGTCTGGGTTTTTTCTTCTTTAGCACGTTCAAGAAAATAACGAAGTTCTAGCTCTGCACCGGCCTCCTCATCTTTTAAAGAAGCGGCAACAATCTCTTTGTACATAATAATGTCTCGTACTTCTAAGTTACCGACAATCGCCAATAATGGCTCAAGTACATTGTCCAATTCTGCTTTTGGCACATACTGAGTAATGATATTTAACGCCTCAGCTTGTTCAGCCGTAAAGTCGACCCCTGTTAACAAGGCTTGCAGTGCTTTGTTTTTACCCATGCGGCGTGCAAACTGAACGGCACCTTGGCCACCGGTTGGAATATTGATGAATATTTCAGGTTGAGCAAATGCGGCATTTTCGGTTCCGAACGCTAAATCACACGCCATCACAAATTCATTACCACCGCCCCGTGCTACGCCATCCACTACCGCAATCGAGAGCTGATTCATCGATTTGATGTTGCTAATTAAATGGCTGAATTCAATGCTACCCGCCTGCACCGCAGGCGTGCCGTTGATTAATGTGATGTCTAAATGCGCTAGAAAAAATGCACTATCGCTAGAGCTGAATACCACGGCTTTGGTATCACGATCGTCTTTTAACGATAAGATGTAAGCATTCAGTTCATTGATAAGATCTAGGGTTAGTAGGTGGATCGGCGCATTATCGATTGCAACATGGGCGATTCCGGCGTTTGTGTTGACTGTAAGTTTGCTCATCGTATATTCCTCTTTTTGCACTGAATCTAAGCAGCCAACATGGCGTGCTTGATGTGATGTAACTAATATACTGGCGACATAGATGATGAAAAATAACCTTTATGGGACTATATTGGTGCCATATAGGCACCAATAATTATCAATGGTCATCATTGAAAACGAGAAATCCCAATGGATTTAGCTGGTCGCATGCTATTACTGCTGGAAGTTATTGAAACGGGCTCTTTTGTCGCAGCGGCTGAACAACGCCAGGTGAATAGGTCTGTGGTATCGAAGCAGATCAGTAAGCTCGAGACCGAGCTAGGCGTGCGCTTGCTTAATAGAACAACTCGGTCGCTTTCATTAACAACCGCTGGCAATGAAGTTTTGGGGCAAGCTCAGCGTTTACGTACCCTACTTAACGAAACACAGGTTCGCGCACAGCATTACCATTCTGAGCCTATCGGGTCTTTGAGAATAACCAGTGTTAATGAGTTTGGCCGACGCTATGTGCAAAAAGCCGTGATGGTATTTCAGCGGAAGTATCCCGCTATTAATATTGAACTGCGCTTAGAAGATCGGATCGCGGATATGGTGGCAGAACACTATGATCTAGGAATTCGCTCTGGTGAGCCAAAAGATTCTAACCTGATCGCAAGAAAGCTGGCGAGGAATAGACTATTAATTGTCGCCTCTCCTGATTTTCTAAAACGTTATGGCGAACCTAAAACCATTGCCGAGTTAGAGCAGCTACCCGCGGTTGTTTATTCGGCCTCTGGCTTACTGATTGATAAAATAAAATACCAAGATGAGAAAGGAAAAGAAGCCCATATTCAGCTTAATGGCACCTACAAGGTTAACGAGCTAGAGATGCTGGTCGATACGGCAAAAGAAGGGAATATGCTAACTGTTGCCACGGCACAAATGATTGAAAACGAGATACTCGAAGGCAAGCTCGTTCCTATTATGACGCACCTGAACTTGGCTGATTACGGTACATTTTACGTTGTTTATCCCCACAGGGATTTGCCGCTGAAATCTCGGTTGTTTATTGAGACATTAAAAGAATTACTTGGAACCGAAGCTCCTATTTGGGAGCAGCGAAT
>CAJVZR010000094.1 GCA_913019965.1 uncultured Oleispira sp. | reverse complement strand
TATTGGGGGAACATCAGAGGACTTAAAATATAGTTATGAACATGACAGCTTGGGCGATAAAAATGATGCAATGGGTAATGTGACTTTCCGTACACATGAAGATAATGGCGTTATTTTTGAGTATGCTTACGTGAATATAAAATGGAAAGGAGGTTTTTTTAAATCAAGTATTACTGATGACTTTATTCAAAAAAAAGAAATAAAAAATGGCTTAGTGCTCTATGACATTGTCGAGGGAGACCAAAAAAAAGGTTACAGTGTTTTTGCAAGGCATATCCAAGTTAAAGATTACCCCGTTGGCTATGAAACAAAAAAAATTATCAAAGATGAAGACAGGCATCCTGATTTTAGTGACTTCGATTGGATATTTAAATTTAAAGCAGAAAGCAAAGAGAATCTTGAAATTAACGGACAAGCTCATCAAGTAATGCATTCTAAATTATGGGGCTCTCGACCCACTAGCACAACAAACTGTAAACCAAGGGGAATAGGAATTTCAAATTCTATTGGTGAAATTTTTGTTGAAACTTGGCATTCAGTAAGCGATAGTAAATTGCTAAAGCAAATTTTTACTAAATATGATTGTGTTCCTTCTAAAAGATTTATTTCAAAAGAAACTTGCCACGAAACTGCGTTGTCGGTTTGGGCAGGCTTAGGTGAGCAAGATTTTTTACAAGCGTTTGAAGGTCATCCAAAAATTGGTGACGTGACGAGCTTGCGTGAAAAATACGCGCATACTAAAAAGCTAGCTTCTGGTGAACAGTCATCTGTTGATGAAGCCAGCGAAGAAGTAATCCAAAATTTATCTGCAGGCAATACTGCATACGAAGAGAAGAATGGTTTTATTTTCATCGTATGTGCCACAGGAAAAAGTGCAGCGGAGATGTTGGAATTATTAAACCAACGTCTACCAAATGATCGCGACGTAGAATTGAAAAACGCTGCTGCAGAGCAAGCAAAAATTACCGCCATTCGAATTGATAAACTCATTCCGGCAGGTTAAATAAAATTTATCAATTTCTTATTAGCAGTAACGAAATCATGATTATGTATTTATTCCACGAAACGGCGTAAATACTTCCCTGTAGCCTTAGGTTCGGCATCCATGCCTCGCATATTCGCTACACAAACACATAATCATGCTTTCTTGTTGGTTGATTAGAAATTCGATTTTATAAATTAAAAGAAGAGTAAGAACATGGCTAGCCCAATTACGACTCACGTTTTAGATACTAACCTTGGTAAGCCAGCGGTTGGTGTTGCAGTAGTACTTTTTAAACTAGACGCAGACAAGCAGTATCAACAAATTGCTTCTGGCGAAACTAATAGCGATGGCCGCATCGTAGATTGGTTGGAAGGCCAGCAACGCGAAGCGGGTATTTACCGCATCGAATTTGCTACCGACCCATACTTCGAAAAGCAGGGTATGTCTTGCTTCTACCCAATAGTGACTTTTGATTTCCGTATCGAAAACCCTGATGAGCATTATCACGTGCCGCTATTGGTTTCTGCCTACGGCATCTCTACGTACCGTGGAAGCTAGAAGATGGCTACAGAATATAAATTAACTCCCCAACCATTAACCAAAGAAGCGTTCGCGCCTTTTGGTGATGTGGTTGAAGTGCCAGATAATAAAGAAGACCCTTCTCTTATTATGATTAATGGCGGCAATACCGAGCGTTATGATTCTTTGGTAAATGTTGAATTAGAAGCCGCAGGAGACAAAACGGATACTCACGCGGTCATTAATATCTTCCGCGCGCAGCCGCGCCCAGTTTCTAAAGACTTGGCCATGGATATTGAAATGGTTGAACGTCACCCGTTTGGTAGTCAATCATTTCATCCGCTTTCTGGTGAAGAGTACCTTGTGCTGGTGGCGGATTGTGTTGAAGAACCTACGCCGGAAAACCTGCACTTGTTTATCGCTCGCGCTGACCAAGGCATTAATTACCATAAAAATACTTGGCATCACCCAGTATTAGGTTTGAACAAGGTCTGTGATTTCCTTGTTGTCGACCGTAAAGGCGGTGGTAACAACTGCGAAGAACATTTCTTCGGCAAAGATGTAAAGATTCAAATCACCTGCTAATAGAAAGCACGTGTTATTAAAAATAGAGCTTATTAAAAAGCTTGTATGAGAATATAAAACTATGAGCAGTACACAGAGCACGACTGTCTATCGAGCCGCGATACTTAACTTCCTATCTGATCCTGATATTGACGGTGATGATGCGTACCAGTTTTTCCAAGATGGCGCGTTAGTTATTGAAGACGGCAAGGTTAAAAATCTAGGTGAAGCATCTGCTGTTTTACCAACCTTAGCAGCCGATGTGAAAGTCGTTGAATACAAAGATCACCTAATTATTCCAGGCATGATCGATACCCACATTCACTACCCACAAGTTGAAGTCATCGCATCTTACGGCGAACAACTACTGGATTGGTTGAACAACTACACCTTCCCAGCAGAGCGCCAGTTTGAAGATAAAGAATACGCTAGCAACATTGCTAACTTCTTCCTAGACGAACTATTAAAGTGCGGTACGACTACAGCTCTAGTATTCGGTACGGTTCATAAGCAATCAGTAGAAGCCTTCTTCGAAGCCTCTGAAAAGCGTAATACCCGTATGATCTGCGGTAAAGTAATGATGGATCGTAACGCACCCGATTTCTTGTGTGATACTCCAGACAGCAGCTACGAAGATAGTAAATCTTTGATCGATACTTGGCACAATAACGGTCGTCAGCTTTATGCTGTGACCCCACGTTTTGCCATTACTTCGACTCACGAGCAGCTTGAGAAAGCCGGTCAGTTGATGGAAGAGTATCCTGATGTGTACATGCAAACTCACATTTCAGAAAACAAAGACGAAGTGGCTTTCGTATCTGAACTATTCCCAGAGGCTAAAGATTACCTAGATGTGTACGACCAGTACAACTTACTCGGTAAGCGCAGTGTATTTGCTCACGGTATTCACTTAAACGAACGCGAACATCAACGTTTCCGTGAAACCGGTTCCAGCGTTTCTTTCTGCCCAACCTCTAACCTATTTTTAGGTAGCGGCTTATTGGACATTAAAGAGCTTGAAGAAAATCAGGTTGCTTACAGCGTAGCGACTGATGTCGGTGGTGGTACAAGCTTCTCTATGTTGCAGACCCTAAACGAAGCGTACAAGGTGACTCAATTGAACGGCAACAAATTGTCGGCGTTGAAGAGCTTATACCTAGCAACGTTAGGCAATGCAAAAACACTGCAGCTAGAAGACAAGATCGGATCTTTTAAAACGGGCAACGAAGCGGATTTCGCTGTGCTTGATTTTAATAGCACACCCATCATGGCATTGAAGCAAGGTAAGTGTAAAACCTTAGCCGAGAAACTGTTTGCCATGATCATCTTAGGTGACGACCGTGCAGTACAAGCGACGTATGTTGCGGGTAACTGTGTACACGATCGTGACGCTAAAAAATAAGTAAAACAGATAACTTTTATTAATATTTAAAACGCTGGAGACAATGATGGAAGCGTATATTTTTGAGTGGTTGAACATGTTCTTCCGCTGGTTCCACGTAATTGCCGGTGTGGCTTGGATTGGCGCATCATTCTATTTCGTATGGCTAGATAACTCCCTAGAAAATCCACCGCAGTGGAAAAAAGACAAGGGTATCGGCGGTGACTTGTGGGCGATTCACGGTGGCGGATTTTACGAAGTCGCAAAATATAAGTTAGGACCTGAGTCTGAACCGGAAAATCTACACTGGTTTAAATGGGAAGCGTACACCACCTGGTTAACCGGTATGGTGATGTTATGGATCGTTTATTACGTTGGTGCGGAAAGTTTCTTAATCGATAATAGCCGTATGGAAATGACTCAATGGCAAGCCATTGGCGCAGGTCTTGGTTTTATCGCCGTGGGTGTTGCAGTTTATGAAGCGATGGTACGTTCACCATTACGTCATAACGCTAAACTTTTCGGTTTGATTTTATTTGGCTTCCTCGCGTTTATGTCTTGGTTCTCTCATGAAATCTTCTCCGCTCGTGGCGCATATATCCACATGGGCGCCATTATCGGTACGATTATGGCGGGTAACGTATTCTTAGGGATTATGCCGGCGCAATCAGCACTAGTGGCTGCAGTTAAGCGTGGAGAATCTCCAGATCCTAAATACGGTGCGTTCGCTAAATTGCGTTCAACCCACAATAACTACCTGACCTTGCCAATCATCTTCATCATGATCAGCAACCACTACCCAATGACCTATAGTCATGAGTTTGGTTGGTTAGTATTAGTTGCCATCAGCTTTATCGCGGCCTTTGCTCGTCACTTCTTTAACTTACGTCATCGTGGTGTGACTAAGCCCAGTATTCTTGTGGCTGCAGCAATAATGTTAGTAATTTTAGCAGCGGCTATGGCCCCCGCTAAAATTGAAGCGCAAAAAGGCGAAGCAGTATTAACCGATGCTCAAGCTGTGAGCATCATGCAGCAGCGTTGTACTTCTTGTCATGCGGTTAGCCCAACCAATGCCGGATTCGCTTCAGCTCCTGCTGGCATCGTTTTAGAAACGGCTGAGCAAGCGTTAGCAGTGACGGATAAGATGATTCCCGCTTTGCAAACTGGCTACATGCCATTAGGCAACCTTACTCAGATGACAGACCAAGAGCGTCAGCAACTTATGGTGTGGTTGTCTAAGTAAAGTAGTGAATTAGATATTGAGCGCTTCAACGCTCATTGAAAGCCCCTTACTGGTCTAGTCGGTAAGGGGCTTTTTTTGTTTTACTAGTTCATACCTGCCATAGCGGTTATCTCTGAGAGTATTTGCCTGTCTTCAGCCAACCTGTTCTCCATTACCAGACTCGACTAAAATGATAATGAATTGAGAGCATTGCTTTGGAATAATAATGATAAATAAACAGCGCGCAGCACTAGAAATTAGCCGACAAATGAACATCCCTGGTCGGAAAATGGATTTTGAATTCGACCTTGAGAATCTGCCGCGCTATTGGCATGGCGGAGACATCTTCAAATCCACCTACAATAATGCTTTATCGTGCCTTTTTCCTGAAGGAGAGCGCATGTTTATCGATGCTGTTCGTGATAACCAGCATCATGTAAAAGATGAACAATTATTGCTGCAGGTGAAAGGCTTCATTAAGCAAGAAGCTATTCATGGGCATGAGCACGCTCAGTTTAATAAGTACCTTGATCGCTTGGGCTATCCTGCCAGTAAGGTAGAAGCGTTTGAGAAAAAAGAAAAAGTATTAATGAAGAAGTATCTTCCTGCTATTGGTCGTCTAGCGATTACCAGCGCTGTTGAACATTTTACCGCCATCATGGCTCATGATTTATTAACCAATCCGAAAAGCTCAGAAGGTGTGGATGAGAAATTTAAAGCACTCTGGATGTGGCATGCAGTAGAAGAAACTGAACATAAAGCCGTTGCGTTTGATGTTTATCAGCAAGCAGGGGGAGGTTATGTCCGTCGAATCATTGCTATGATGATTGTGACCTTAATGTTTTGCATTCGCGTGAGTACTGTACAAGCTATCTTCTTATGGAAGGATGGTAAGTTATTCAGTCCCAAGGTCTGGATGCAGGGTATCAAAATGTATTTCGGAAAAAACGGTTTAGTTAAAAATATTTGGCGTGATTATGTTGATTATTATCGCCCAAGCTTTCACCCTTGGGATCATGATAATCGAGAATTACTTGCCCAGTGGATAGAGCAAGGACAAAGCTATAAAGCGGTATGATTTTTTAAAACGAGAAGGAGGTTCAATTAATTATTGAATCTCCTTCTTATACTTTTTCTATGAACTGCATTAAATATAATAAGTTTTATTTCTCCGAAGTTTTCTCAAACCCTTTTACGACTTCATGCAGTAATATAGTTGCGTCAGAAGTCTTATTTTCACGTAAAAGCTCATACGCTTTTTTCACTTCAACCTGTAAATTAGCTAAATCCGTGGCGCTATCATTCTTTACCTGTTGTTGAACTTCTTCATAGGGAGTAGAGGTCGCAGCCTTTAAACATTTGATCTTTTTGTTATAGCTTTTCTCATCGTTACATAGGCCAACTTCAATTTTTGATACATAACTTTTTTCAGCGATTTCTGCCATGCACTTTTTAAATTCATTATTAAAGTACTTAGCCGTATGACAGATGGCTAAAGATTTTTCCTGGTATTGAGCATCTTTTATGACCTCTAAGCAGCCCTTGATTTTATTCCAGCTGCTTTGCTTGCCACAGTAAGCTAAAGCTATTTCGTTGTACTTCACCTTTTTTACTTGCGCCATACACTTCTTGCTATAGCTTTTTTGTTTCAACTGCTGGCAAATCTCAACAGCGCTTTCTTGGTAGATTTCGTCAGCTTGCACAGAAAAAGTAAACATTAAACTTAGCAAGGTTATTATTATTTTCATTTTGGCGATTTCTCGATCGAGTTATTGAGGTAGCAATACTAAATTGATGTTCTCAATTAGTCTAATGCTATTCAAATAACCCCTTATCCCAGTAGGGATAATCTTCGCCAAAATATTCAATAGCAAAATCTAAGAAAGCACGCACCTTAGCCGGTAAATAATGGCGCTCAGGATAAATGGCATAAACCTTTTTTGCTGGCATGCGATAATCAGGGAATAGGTTAACCAAACTGCCATCGCGTAAGGCATTACCGGCAACAAAGCTGGGTAAGCGCCCAATCCCGAGACCTTTCAGCACTGCTTGCTTAAGGGCATCACTGTTATTTACGCGGTAATTACCATCTACATGGACGCAAACCTGTTCTTCGCTCTTATTAAATTGCCATTGGTCCTTATTAGTCGAATAGCTATACAGCAGACAATTGTGCTCAGTTAACTCGTTTGGATGCTCAGGTTTTCCAAAGCGCTCTAGATAGGCTGGAGAGGCACACACAATGCTATGGATAGGGGCTAAGCGTCGCGCTACCAAACTGGAATCGGCCAGCTCGCCATTGCGAATGGCTACATCAAATCCATGTTCAATCAAATCCACGGCTTTATCGTCCATCACTAGATCGATGGATATTTTAGGGTAGCGTAATAAAAACTCTGGGATTAACCCCGCCATATGAATCAAACCAAATGACATTGGGGCATTTATCTTTAACTTACCTTTAGGCTCACCTTGGAGCTGGCTTACTGCATCTTCTGCGTTTTGTGCTTCGGCATTGGCTTTTGCTGCGTATTCATAATAGCGACTGCCCGCTTCGGTTAAGCTAATTTTACGAGTCGTGCGGTGCAATAAACGAACCCCCAAATGAGCTTCTAGCTGACTAATACGCTTACTAATAGCGGATTTAGATATTCCCAAAGCTTGGGCAGCGGGAGAGAAGCCTTGATGATCGACGACGGCAATAAAGTAGGGAATAACGTTGAAATGATCCATGGGCCTAGTGTCCTAATCTTTGTACGCATAATGAAGCGCATACTAGCAGCTTTTTGGTTGAGAAAAACTCAACTAATAGTCTATCTATCTAGGTATTATCATTCAATGAGAAACAAAATATCTTATAGCTCTACTTGAATCAAACAATAGAAAGCTAATACCGAGGTATCGAATGAATCGTTTAGAGCATGCAAACCTAGTTGTTAAGACAATCCAACCAAGTTTGGACTTCATACTAACCGCCTTCCCCGAATGGTACGTACGAGGCTCAGGAGAAGGGCGATGGGCTGGTGAAAGCAGAAATTGGTTACATGTGGGAGATGATGATTATTACCTGACATTAAATGATGGCGCCCAAGGAAGTAATCGAGATCTGTCAGGCCTTACCCCAGGGTTAGCTCATCTAGGTTTTGTTGTGGACGATATCGAAGCCCTAATGGCTCGGCTAGAGGCCAAAGGTTATGCCATCGATATTATTGGCCGTGACCATCCTCATAGAAAAACGGTGTATTACATCGACCCTAATGGCTTCCAATTTGAGTTCATGCAGTATCTGACAGACGATGCGACACTGAAAAATCAATATGGTGGAGAAAGTGGTCCTTTAACGAGAGGGCAAGCGATTGAAACTGATGCCGTTAAAGGCGAAGCATTCATTCGAGAACTGTATCGCCAAGTTGATGCTAAAAATTCAGACTACCTGGCAGGGGTCTTGAATAACGAAGTTAACTTTCGCATTGGGGATAACCCCTTATTACAAGATAAAGCCGAAGTAATTCTGGCTAACCAGAGCTTCTTTAACAGTATCCATAGTATGGAACATCAATTGGATTTAATTTGGCAGGATGATAATCATATCGGCTGCCATGGACAGGTTAACTATGTGCGCTTAGATGGCTCAGAATTATCGGCAAAATTCTCCACAAGCTTAAAAATAGAGAACGAGAAAATCAGAGATTATTATGTGTTTGCCGATCTTTCTAAATTATAAGCTGAGGTCGTAAGTAAAAAGACTATTTCAGCAATAAGCTAATACTCATTGCAATACACACTGCGACGGTCATGTAGCGAATAAAATCGGTACCTTGTCTTATGGCTGTTGCGGCTCCTAATCGTGCTCCGATAATTTGCCCTACCGCCATTGCCAATCCTATCACCCAGACGATCTGATCGGAAATAATGAAGATGAATAACGAAACAATATTGGTTGTGAAATTCATTAGCTTGGCATGAGCAGTTGCCTGAATCAGATTCAGTGCGCGCATTTTGCAATAACTCAAAGTAAAGAATGTGCCAGTACCTGGGCCAAAGAAACCGTCATAAAAACCAATGCTGGTTATAAAACTGGTATTGAACTTTTTCTGCGTTAGTTTTTCAACTTGTTGCTCTTGGCCAAAGTTTTTGGCAATAATTAAATAAATTGCAATTAGAATTAAGGCGTAAGGTAGAGCCAAAATTAATATTGCTGAATCAAATAGTTGAATGGCAATTGCGCCAATAATGGCACCCAAGGCAGCAGCTGCTATTCCCCACTTTTGTTTTCTCGGTGATACCAAATTTTGTTTAATAAAAAAACGGGTTGCAGTAAAACTGCCAAAGCAGGCTTGCAGTTTATTGGTGGCAATGGCTTGAACAGGTGTAATACCGGCAAAAAGTAATGCAGGAATAGTTAATAAACCACCGCCGCCGGCAATGGCATCGATAAATCCTGCTAAGACAGCAACAGCACTCAGTAGAGCAAGTAGCTCAAAACTAAATTCCATAACAACAATTCAATGGTGAATAAAGAGCTGAGTATATTAGGGGAAAGAAGCCTCCATTGATATGAATGGAGGCGATAGAAGGGAAAGAATAATCAATTAAACAATAAACTGACCTAACAATTTTTCTTGATCTCCAACTTGTTTCACTTGAGTTTTCATTGCCTTATTGGTTTGGCTGGCATTATCCATGACCTGCTGAGAAAGGTCGCGAATATTAGACGTATTACGATTCATTTCTTCGGCGACTTGGCTTTGCTCTTCAGCCGCACTGGCAATTTGTAAGTTCATATCGGTAATCTGGCGAATACTTTCACTAATCAACGCATTCGTTTCATTTGCCTGTTGTGATTTTTCTACAGTCGTCGTCGTTGTTTGCTTGCTATTATCCATCACGTTAACAACGGCTGTTACCCCTGTTTGAAGTTTTTCAATCTTTTCGCGAATCTCCGATGTAGATTCCTGAGTTCTAGCTGCTAGATTTCTGACTTCATCGGCGACTACTGCAAAGCCACGGCCCATCTCACCTGCGCGAGCAGCTTCAATTGCCGCATTTAATGCCAATAAATTAGTTTGCTCGGCAATACCGGTAATAACCCCGAGAATAGACTCAATACTGGCAGTATCTGTTTCAAGTTCTTGTACGGCAATAACCGCATCATCAATCTGCCCGGAAAGTTGAGAAATCGCTTGTGTCGTCTCATTAATGGCATCGACACCCTGAATAACCGCTTCATCAGCTTGCTGAACGGCACTGGCTGCACTCTGAGCGTTATTCGCTACTTCTGATGCTGTACTGGCCATTTCATTCATGGCAGTCGCTAATTGTTCAACCTCTTCGTTCTGCTGTTCCATTGCGCCCGTGGCAATACTCGCACCTTGTGCTGTTTGCTCTGTACTGAGCATCATGCTGGTACCAATGACCTTAACTTCATTGATCATGATTTGAAGTTTCTCGGCAAAGTTATTAAAGCTTCTTGCTAAACTCGCAAACTCAGCATCGGTATTCGTGTTCAATCTACGGGTGAGATCTCCTTCACCTGTGGCTACATCCTTCATGGCATCGTTAAGTATCTTCAGGGGTTGCATTAATTGTTTGATGATGGCCCCTAATGCTAAGACCGCAATTATAAGAGCCAGCAAAGAATACATAATTGCGTCACGGCGTAACTTATGAACTGGGGCGAAGATAATGTCTTCATTCAATGCAATCCCTAGATGCCAGTTCAGATCTTTCAGTGGGGCAAACAACATAAGGTGCTGAGAACCTTCAATGGTGGCATATGATAAGGCTTGATCTGTAGAGGTCTTGCCAAAAACGTTGGCCATGGGTTTCCCATTTAATTTTGCATCAGGGTGTGCAATAAAATTACCATCATTACCCACGATAAAAGCATAACCAGCACCAAATAATTCAGCGCTATTACTAATTTTAGCCAAACCCTGCAAACTCACATCGGTAAATAACGCGCCTGCAAACTGACCATTAACTTTCAGAGGAGCTGCGGCTGAAACAAGAATTTCACCAGTTGCCGCATCGGCATAAGGGGCTGTGAATAATAAACGGTCTTGGCTTTTAGCATCTTTGTACCAGCTGCGTTGTCTAGGATCATAGCTACTACCTGGGGTCCAGCTTGGATCGTTACCCATATAGTGGCCTGAGCTTTCTATTCCGATACCCGCCAATAAAAAATGTTTTTTCAGGATAGGCTTATTAAGCACTTCAAAAACATGCTCATCTGATAAGTCGTTACCAATCATTGATATTGCATAAGCCGTCAGGTCTGCTTTCGTTTCCATCACCGCTTCAACATTATTACTAAGTGAAGTCACCAACTCTTGGGCACTGGCATTCACTAGGCTGTCAATTTCAGTTTTAACTTGATAGTACTGATAGCTGGATAATAGGCCGAGAGAGAGCATCAAGATAAAACTAGCCGCTGCTACTATTTTATGTGCAAATTTCATGGGTATGTTCTCAAATATCAGACAGTATCTAATAGTATAGAAGCGGAGTTTGAAACTTGCTTAATTCCACGACAACATTGGCCTAATCTTGCAATAAATCATCGTATTGACCACTTTTTTTGATCAATACTAAACCCTGATCCAGCTTATCTGAAAAATAATGTCCGTGTTTATGTGCTCGGGAGAATGCAACATAGATATCGCTGACATGATTGAGAGGCCCTTTTCTAATACTACTCTCAGTAAGGCTCATCGCTTTTAGGGTATGCTTTGCGACTGCATCAAATAGGATTGCGCTGTCGATCCTGCCGAGTCTAAGCATATTGATGACTTGCTCTTGGCTGGAAACTTTAACTTCTTTAAATCTATTTTTATGCTGCTCAAAGAGATCGCCATATTCATAATCAATAATTACCCCGACACTCGTTCCAGCAGGTATATCGGCAATATTTTGGTACCGTTGTGCAGCTTTGTTGTCGTTAGAGAAATAAAAAGAGGCGGATGCTTGCAATAATGCTTGTTGACCAAATAAGAATTTTTTTTCGGTAGAGCCTTGGCGAGTAACATTATATCCTCCAACAAAAATGCCTTTTTCCACTTGATCTAAGACTCTGGCATAGGGGGATACCTTTACCATTAACTTGATTCCTACTGCTGCAAAGGCCTGCTGAACAATTTGGGTAGAAATCCCTTGGCCAGCAGAATTTGCGTAAGGAGGCCAGCTATCCTCAACTGCGAGAACCACGGAGCTCAACCGACTACCTTCAGCATGGCTGGTCGCAGCCAGCACTGTGAGTAAAACTAAAAAGATACATGAGAGGACATATCGAATAGGAAGCATGTAAGTTGCGACGACCCAATAAAGAAATAATGAAATTAGACTAGCACTCTTACTTGTTATTGTAGTTGATGTTCAATAAGGCTGTTTGCGTTCAGCTAGATTAGTGGGCTCTAATACATTAAAACGTCAAATACCTCGACTTTCTTGTAGCTGAGCAATTTCTTTTGCACTATAACCTAGCTGTTGCAGAACACTTATAGAGTCACCGCCTAATGGCTTACCGATTCGATGGGCTGTATTACTTTTAAACGGCAAAGCAGAATTAACCTGTTGAATCTTATTGCCCAGCTCATCAGTTGCGTCAGATATCATGCCACGAGCGACAAAGTGAGGGTGCTTGGCGGCTTCATTCATCGTCAACACGGGTTCAACACAAGCATCGACCTTATCAAATTCAGCTTGCCAGTGTGCTAAGGTCTGAGTGCTCACCTTATCAGAGATGGCTTTACGAATTTGTTGTTGAGCTAGAGGACTTTGTTCGGCCATTTTTTTCTGCCAATCTGTTAACTCTAATACCGTCAGTAGTATCATGGCAAAGTTAGGCTCTAAGCTGCCAATAGAAATATAACGATCATCAGAAGTTTGGTAATAGTCGTAAAACAAGCCGCCATTAAGCATCTCACCGCCAAGCTCTGGATCTTCTCCACTGGCTAATGCATTAGAGCCAAACATGGTGGTTAGTGACATTGCAGCGTCACTCATACTGATATCTAAATACTGGCCCTCATTAGTAGTGCAACGTTGAATATGCGCTGCCATAATGGCCATCACAGCATGATGGGAACCGCCTGCTATGTCGGCAATTTGAGTACCAGATAAAATAGGGCCTGTCTCTTTATGGCCGGAAAAACTGGCCAAGCCAGAAAGGGCTAAATAATTAATATCGTGTCCTGCACGATCTTTTAACGGTCCGGTTTGGCCGTAACCGGTAATCGAACAGTATATTAATTGTGATTGAATTTCTTTTAACGAAGAATAATCCAAGCCTAAGCGCTGCATCACTCCAGGGCGAAATTGCTCAATGACAATATCGTATTCTGCCAGCAGCTTATGAATAATCGCTTTGGCTTCTGGGTGTTTTAAGTCCAGCGTCATACTTTGCTTATTACGGTTTAATGTCGCATGAGCCGCTGATACTTTTCCTTTGCCTGTTTCAGGGTCACCACCGACAAACGGAGGCATCAGCTTGACCAAGTCAGGGCGAGTCGGAGATTCTATCCGTAATACTTCGGCGCCCATATCGGCTAATAGCTGAGTTGCATATGGCCCAGGTAATAACGTGGTGAAATCAAGAATTTTTAAACCCGCTAAAGGCAAAGACATAGTGCACTATCCAGAATATTAAGAAGAGAAATAAAGAAAAATAAATGAAAAAGTAGTGCAAGCTAAAAATCCTTAGCTTGCACTAAACGGAGTTCAAATTTAACGGGTGCCGTTAAACCATGGAACGGCCAATGATCACTTTCATGATTTCATTGGTACCGGCATAAATCTTTTGTACTCGGGCATCGGCGTATGCACGGGCAACGGGATATTCCCACATATAGCCATAACCGCCGTGTAGCTGTAAGCACTCATCTACTACATCACACTGAATATCTGTGGTGAGTAATTTCAACTTCGCTGCCGTAACAGGGTCGAGTTCTTTATTAGTGTGAAGTTCTAAACACTTATCAATAAATACTCGCGCCATGGTGACAGTGGATGACATTTCAGCCAGCTTAAACTGAGTATTCTGGAAAGAAGCAATCTGGCTACCAAAGGCTTTACGCTCTTTCACGTAAGTAACCGTCTGTTCTAAAATAGATTCGGCACAAGCAACAGCAGATAGTGATACAGATAAACGCTCTTGTGGTAACTCCTGCATCAGGTAGATAAAGCCCATGCCTTCAGTCCCTAATAGATTCTCTTTAGGTACTTTCACATCTTGGAAAAACAGTTCAGACGTATCCTGCGCTTTCATCCCAATCTTGTGTAGGTTCTGGCCTTTAACAAAACCTTCGCTACCGGCTTCAACCAAGAATAGGCTGGTACCTTTTGATCCCGCATTCGGATCTGTTTTAGCGACTACAATTACTAAGTTAGCCAACTGACCATTGGTGATAAAAGTTTTAGATCCATTAAGAATATAGTGTTCACCATCATCACTTAATACGGCATTGGTTTTAACGCCTTGCAAATCAGAACCGGTACCCGGTTCCGTCATCGCGATAGCCGTAATAATTTCACCATTCACGCAACCCGGTAAGTATTTTTGTTTTTGCTCTTCTGTGCCGTACGCCATGATATAAGGCACAGCAATATCCGAGTGCAAGCCAAAACCAATACCGGTTAAACCGAAGTTAGCGACTTCTTCGGCGACTACAGCGTTATAACGGAAGTCGACTTCAACGCCGCCATAAGCTTCTGGAACTGTTGGACTTAGGTAACCCATCTCACCGGCTTTACGCCAAAACTCAGTGCTTACCTGGCCGTCTTTTTCCCACTGCTCGTGGAAAGGCACAGCTTCTTCTTGTAAAAACTTACGGAAGCTATCGCGAAACATTTCGTGTTCAGATTCAAATACAGTACGTT
>CAJVZR010000093.1 GCA_913019965.1 uncultured Oleispira sp. | reverse complement strand
CAATGGGAAGTTTAGTAGCGGGAGTAATTTACCCGCGAAAATCAGACCACCATTCATGATCGAGTAAACGACAGGCATACTGGTAGATAAACGTTCAGTAATATCACCGGCCAACTGATCCAAGGCACCTTCAATATCGTCCTTAGATTTCAACAGATCAGCTTCCGCCATAATTTGGTTTAACTGGTCTAGGGTCAGAGATTCGCTCATCAAGAAGCTTCCTAATCGATTATTATGTAAGCCGAGTATGATACCATTTCTATCTTTTTTACCAAACGATTTAACCTTGCCATTAGCCACATAGGAAATTTAGGGTGTCTGTTTTAGATTCAATCCGTATCGTCTTAGTCCAAACCTATCACCCTGGAAATATCGGCGCCATTGCCCGCGCCATGAAAACCATGGGGTTAAAAGAACTGTATTTGGTCGACCCCAGAGAATACCCAGCTGAAGAAGCCAGCAACCGCGCAGCTGGGGCCCTAAATGTATTAGATAGCGCAACCGTGGTTCAAACCCTACCTGACGCCCTAGCCGATTGCACCCAAGTCTTCGCCACCAGCGCACGCAAGCGTAACTACACGCGCCCACAAGTCACTGCCGAAGAAGCATCAAACTGGATCAGTGAAAATCCTAATGAAAAAATTGCCATCGTCTTTGGCCGCGAGCGCATGGGGCTAAGTAACGAACAATTAGGCCTATGTCAGCAGTTACTCTACATTCCGGGAAATCCAGAGTATGACGTGTTAAATATTGGCTCAGCTGTTCAGATAGTCAGCTACGAATTGTTCAAACAGTTCGGTCAGCACCGAGATGAGGTTGAAGATACCGCGCTCGCTGCAAATAGCTCAACAGAGCGTGAAGAAGAGTATGCTAGCCAAAGTGATTTTCCAGAACAGCAAGATATGGAACGCTTCTATCAACACTTAGAAAGCACCCTTTCCGATACCGGCTTCTTAGTAAAGAACCACCCCGGTGAGGCTATGCAACGCTTACAGCAGATGTTTGCCCGTGCTCAGCCAAATGCCAAAGAGCTGCGCATGTTGCGTGGAATTTTAGGTTCGGTGGATAAGCTGACAGGGGATAAATAATATCCCCTAATAACGGATACTAAATAGAAAATCAGGTCGAATATTAAAACGGATGCAGAGTTCTTCTATCGCTGGTTTAGTCAGTGGGCGTACATTATTCAGAACACGACTTACCATTGTCTTATCCCCAATTTCTGGTAAGTCATCACGCGTTAAATTGTATTGATCCATTAATACGTTTAACGTCGCAATATGAGCAGGAATATCCTCAGCTTTGTTGATGAATGCCATTAAATCAGCATCCCTTTCTTCATACTTTTCGATAGCAGAAGCGATGATATCTATCAAAGGATTTAAAGGAGCAGCCTCCTCATCTTCGCTGGCATCAATAAGCTCACCGATAAATTCCTGGGCTTTCTCGTAATCCTGTTCGTTCGAAATATTAATCAAAGAGGCAAATGGACTAATAGCCGCTTCGAATGACTTAATTTCAGACTGGTACATGTGGTTCTCCCTACAATATCTATCGCTTACTTTCTATGTCTCGCGGTGAACTTGTCATAGTCCGCATGAGAGCCGATAAACTTGATGTGCATAAGCTCATGAACAAACTGAATAGCAGCAACCATTCTTAAATTGTTCCCTCCCACATCAACTACCCACCATTTATCTTCATGTTTGAAGTTATCTAGGCTAGGAAATACATATTCTAGCTGTTTAGCACCTCTCTCGCATCAACAGACTCAAGCCCCAAGCTCTGCGCTACGCTACGACACGTTACCTGCCCCTGATAAACATTCAGCCCGTTCAATAAATGCGGGTCTTCTAAAAGCGCCGCTTTAACCCCCTTATTGGCAATACTGACGATATAAGGCAAGGTGGCGTTATTCAGGGCGAAGGTCGACGTTCTCGGCACCGCCCCCGGCATATTTGCCACACAATAATGCACTACCTCATCCACAATGAAACTCGGCGCACTGTGCGTTGTAGCATGAGAAGTTTCAAAGCAGCCCCCCTGATCAATCGCCACATCGACTACAGCCGCCCCCGGTTTCATGCGCTGAATCATCTGTTTCGACACCAGCTTAGGCGCTGCCGCTCCTGGTACTAAGACTGCACCAATGACCAAATCAGCCGCTAATACTTGCTGCTCTAAAACCTCTTTACTCGCATATAAGGTTTCTAGGCTGGCGCCTAATTGACTGGTATTAAATTGATTATCAAGACGACGCAAGACATCCAGTGAACGATCAAGAATCGTCACTCTAGCCCCCATGCCCATGGCTATTTTAGCGGCATTTGAACCCACCACTCCGCCGCCAATCACTACCACTTTCGCAGGGCTAACACCCGGAACACCCGCGAGTAATAAGCCACTGCCTCCGTTTGATTTCTCTAAACACTGGGCTCCCGCCTGTACCGACATTCGACCGGCCACTTCAGACATAGGGGCTAATAAAGGTAATGAACCCGAGTCACTAGTAACGGTTTCATATGCAATGCAAATAGCTTGGCTCTTCAACAGGTCTTGGGTTTGCGGACGATCTGCCGCTAGGTGCAAAAAGGTAAATAATATCTGTTCAGGCTTCAGTCGAGCCCGCTCTCGGGCCAAAGGTTCTTTCACCTTAACCAACATATCCGCACTGAAGAATACTTCTTCAGCTCTTTGTGCAATAACAGCCCCCACTCCAAGATAGTCATCGTCGGTAAAACCAATGCCGATGCCCGCATTCGTCTCGACAACAACTTTATGGCCTTGCTGAACCAACTCATAAACACTGGCGGGCACCATACCGACCCGATATTCATGATCTTTAATCTCTTTAGGAACACCAATCAGCATAATCACGACTCCTAGAAACTAAGTCCTCTTATAATGCTTTTAAGTATAGGTCTGGTGAGGGCAAAATATGATACAATCGCGGCACTATTTTAGTGACAACTTTTATACACAGCCCTTTTCTGCAAACCGCTATCGAGACCCTCCTCATGACTGACAAACTGACGCCCACACTAGAACTGGCCTTTGACCTAATGCAACGCCGTTCAGTAACCCCTGAAGATGCCGGCTGTCAGCAGATGATGATGGATCGCTTAGGCGCGGTAGGTTTCAAACACGAAGAACTGCGTTTCGACGATACCGATAACATTTGGTCTCGCCGCGGCACCGAAGGCCCATTAGTCTGCTTCGCGGGTCATACCGACGTAGTACCAACAGGCCCAGAAGGCAACTGGACTTACCCTCCGTTTGAGCCACAAATTCACGATGGCATGCTATACGGCCGTGGCGCAGCGGATATGAAAGGCTCTATTGCCGCCTTCATGATCGCTACCGAAAACTTCGTTAAAGAACACCCAAATCACAAAGGCTCCATCGCCTACTTAATTACCAGCGACGAAGAAGGCCCTGCGAAAAACGGCACGGTTAAAGTGATCGAAACCTTAGAAGCCCGTAATGAAAAAATCGATATGTGCATCGTCGGTGAACCTTCGAGCACTACGGATACTGGCGATACCATTAAAAACGGTCGTCGTGGTTCATTAGGCTGCGTATTAACGGTTAAAGGTATTCAAGGTCACGTGGCTTATCCACAGCTAGCCCGCAACCCAATTCATGACGTAGCCCCTGCATTAGCCGAGCTATCAGCAGAAAAATGGGATAACGGTAACGACTTCTTCCCAGCCACCAGCTTTCAGATTTCCAACATCAACTCGGGCACTGGCGCGACCAACGTGATTCCAGGTGATTGTGAAGTGGTATTCAACTTCCGTTTCTCTACTGAGTTAACCGCCGAAATCCTAAAAGAACGCACCGAAGCGATTCTGAAGAAACACAACATCGACTACGACATCGACTGGAACCTAAGTGGCCAGCCTTTCTTAACCTCGGCAGGCCCATTAGTAGAAGCCACCGTAGAAGCGATTAAAACCGTCACCGGCATCGATACAGAATTATCAACCGCTGGCGGAACATCCGATGGTCGCTTTATCGCACCAACCGGTTCACAGGTAATCGAACTGGGCCCACGTAACGCCACCATCCATAAAGTGGATGAGTGTGTAGAAGCGGAAGATTTGAATATATTGACTAGTATTTACCAACGTATCCTAGAAAACTTACTCGTCGATCCTAAATAAGTGACATTGAATAAAATGACAACCTCAATTTTATTATGCCCAGTATGCAAGGAAAGCCTACAAGCAAACGAAAGCAATAAAAGTTTAAGCTGTGAAAATAATCACAGCTTCGACCGTGCGCGCCAAGGATATTTAAACCTGTTATTAGCGCACAAGAAAAAGTCGAAGAACCCGGGGGATAGCCAAGAAATGGTTATCGCTCGCCAAGCGTTTTTAAATTCAGATTTTTATCGTCCGATCTCTGATAGCTTGAACCAGATCGTTGTTGAAGCGGCGTTGAAGCTAAGCAAAGAGACGCTAGCACAACCTTTGCAAGTATTAGACATTGGCTGTGGCGAAGGCTATTACAGCCAGCGCATGCATAACAGCTTAAGCGATCACCAGATTGAACATAAGCTGCACGGTTTAGACATTTCCAAAGATGCCGTCATCGCAGCCGCTAAGCGCGCAAAAGCAGAAAGCACTCTGACATCAAAGCCTGTGCAAAGTGAATGGTTAGTCGCCTCGGCGATTGATATTCCACTGCAAGCACACAGCATCGATATCGCCACCTGTTTATTTACCCGCCTGATGCCAGAGAGCTATCACAAAGTAATAAAACAAGATGGCTATTTCATCTGCGTAAATACCGGTGAAAAACATCTTATTGAATTGCGTGAAAAACTGTACGACAAGATTACCAAGGTAGAATTCGACCCGATAAAAAATATGGGTGAAGATTTTGAGCTAATCGACCAGCAACAAGTCAGCTATCAAAATACTCTAAGCAGCCAGCAACAGATTCAAGACTTGTTATTGATGACGCCCCACAACTGGCGCACAAAAGCAGAGAATAAAGAATCACTCAGCAGCTTAGAAGAATTAACCGTAACGATTGATGCGCAGATACATGTGTTTAAAGCGAAAGAAGTTATTCAAGCACAGGCTGCGATTGAAGAAGAGAGTGCTGAAGAAGAAACTGTTGAAGAAAAGCCAGCAGTAAAAACATCTTCCAGTAACCCTTGGGCAAAAGCCGAAGCCGCTGTTGAAAAACCTGCTGTTGAAAATACAGACATTGAAGACTCTGTTATTGAACAACTAGCTGAGCCGGCAGAAAAAGAAGAACCGCAAAACTCTAAGCCTAATCCTTGGGGAAAAAGCTAAAAGCAATTAACCACAGAGGGCACAGAGCACACAGAGAAAAGCAAAAGAGAAGATAAAAAGAGAAAGCATCCATCACTTTTATCTAAGCCTTTTCTAAGCTCTTCCTCTGTGAAGCGCAGCGCTCTGTGCCCTCTGTGGTTAATAATCTTTCATCTTTTCTAAAAAGAAAGCAAAGCCCCAGTCACGCCTTCCACATACCAATTCATCCGTAACAACTTAGCATCCGACAACTGCTTACCTTCTTTAATACGCACGCGGCCACGAGTATTCTTAATCGGCCCAGCAAACACCTTAAACTCACCCGATATAATCGCAGCTTCTTGATCGGCTACCCAGTCTTTCACTTCAGCAGGAATTGAATGATTCAACGCAGATAACTGCGACGTTTTCTCTTTCATCCCCATCCATTCACTATGCCCCTGCCAACTGCCATTGATCAATGCCTTAATACGTTCAACATAATACGGCCCCCAATTATGAGTCACCGATACTAGGTGCTGTGTTGGAGCAAACGGACTCATGTCAGAATGAAAACCAACTACCTTCACGCCATTCGCTTCGGCAAACTCAGCAATGGTCGAAGAGTCGGTATGGTGAGCTAATAGGTCAACACCTTTGGCGACTAACTTGGCCGCCACACGTTTTTCTTTTTCAGGCTTATGCCAAGCCCCCGTCCACTGCACTTCAACTTCTGCATTCGGATTGGCTTTTCTCACCCCCAAAGTAAACGCATTAATGCCACGAATAACTTCTGGAATAGGGTGGGCGGCAACATAACCAATTTTGCCACTAGGACTCATCTTTCCTGCAACTAAGCCCGCTAGATAACGTGGCTGATAAGCACGCGTTGCATAACCCGATAAATTCTCCGCCGTTCGGTTACCCGAAGAGTTTTCGAACTTAACTTGAGTATTATTTTTCGCCACTCCTTCCGTAGAAATCATATAACCAAACGAAGTCGTAAAAACGATATCATTTTTAGCCGCTAAATCTTGAATCGTTTTCCGGGCATTACGACCTTCCTGCACAAACTCTACAACTGTAGTTTCTACTTGATCACCAAGTACACGCTCAAGATACTGACGGCCTTGATCATGAGAGTAACTCCACCCCACATAATTTGCAGGACCTACAAGCACAAAAGCCGCTTTAACAGGTTCCTGCTGCACAAGTGCCGCTTGTAATGAGAGTGAAAAAGAAGAAAACAGTACACAGCTAATAACAGCCAGTACCTTCAATGAGATATTACTTAATTTGTTGTTTAACACAGATACGACCTAACGAGGTTTACTTGATAATCCTGACCAGGTGATCAGGATGCGCATTATCAAGATCTTCACCCACTAGGTCAATATCCAACCCCCTAGAATAGTAAGACATTGTGAGCCACATCTAATTATTTAAGACGCTAGGACTTAACCACTACACACTAAGCTGATAAAACCGCTCCGCATCAGCCAACTCATCGACATCCCATACTTTGGGTAAATAAGCCGCATTGATCTTAAGTTTATGAATATCAGCCTGAGTTGATTCAAATACCGACTCCGTTCCCCAAGCCTTACCCGTAAACAGTTCAGGATAAAATATCTTCACCCCCAGCAAACCATAGCCGCCATCCTCTGCTGGGCTAATGACTAGATCATGCGTCTCTAACTGCGCCATACAATCAGCAAGATAAGCCTCATCCAAATCTGGAACATCCACCCCTATCAATACTGGAATACAACCACGGGCCAACGACGACTGCACCGCCATCGCCATACGCTCACCTAAATCCATCCCTCTATTACGGCTATCAGGCTGTTGATAAAAAGTCGCAATACTCGACCAAGACTTGAAAACCTCATGCTCAGCATCACCGGCAATCCACAAAGCCACTTGGCAGTTATTATTAACCACCAAAGGCTTCAAGGTATTTTCTAAACGCACCAAAAGTTGCATATACAATTCACAAGCGCCTTGCTCACCTAATGCAGGAATCAAACGGGTCTTAACTAAGCCAGCAATAGGCGCTTTGGTTAAAACAATCCACTCAATCATTTTATGATTTGCTTTATCCATAATACTTTTTAACCAACTGACTCGGCGAAGCCCCCAACCAATACATCAACCTAAGCTGCCACATTAATAAAACCGTTTTCAACCAACCCTGCTGCTGCCAACGACGAGCACTGGTTTTTAATACCGGCCCACGACAATCCGCTTTACTAATCAACCTTAAGCGTTTAGTAATTTCAACATCTTCCATTAAAGGAATAGACGCATAGCCTTTTAAAAACTGAAAAACATCACTGCGAATAAAAATCCCCTGATCTCCTGTCATCACTTGGGTTAAGCGAGAGCGAAGATTAATGAAACCCGAGATAATAGGAAAAGGAAACTGCTTCGGAGTTAATTGCACATCAAAGCGTCCCCAATGCATCGACTCATCGCGTTGACGTAAATATTCTAAATGCTCACAAGATAAACCAGAATCGCTATGTAAAAACCACAACAGGCTAGATGATCGTGCGCTTGGTAACTGCGGTAAAGATAATAAATACTCCGCCCCCGCATTCATTTGCACAGCACGGCCTTTGTCGGATTTTAAAAAGTGCAACTGCGGGTTATTAAAAACTAAAGTGGATAATAAACATTCCGTATCATCCGCTTCACTCGCATCAACCACCACTACAGAATCCTCTGGGGATAAGTAGCTTAAAACCTGCTTTAACCAGGGTAAAAGCTGATCACCTTCGTTATACACAGGAATGATGATATTCAAATTAAAGCCAGTCAAAAACGTCTCCACAATAACTACAATATCGGTCGTTTCTCGATTCTAGGGGATAACTAAGGTTCTTTTTATAACCTAAAGTCATTTATTGAATAAAGATAACGGAATTTGAGATAGGAAGCGCAGATTAGTTCATTTTACTCGCCTATTATAGCGCCCCAAAATAATAGAATGGCCGTTTATTGCCCTACATCGCCTACATTTGAGCTAAACTTTATTCTAATAACAAGGGTTTCCTAAATGATCACTTCTCAACATATTTATCAAGATGAACACTGGGCTCCTAAAATAGAAGCTAATCATAACGTTCAGCTTGTATTGTTATTTGGCGGCCGCAAACTAGCCGCCGATCAAGCTATACGTAGCCACATAGCGAGCCAATATCCTAGTGCTGAAATTATTGGTTGTACCACAGCGGGTGAAATTCTTGATGTCCAAGTATACGATGAAAGCCTATGTTTAACCGCCATTGAGTTCAGCAGCTCAGAGGTCGAGGTCCATACGGTAGATATTAACAACGATCCCGAAAATGCCCCTAAAGAACTTGCTAATCACTTTCAAAAAGAGGGATTAAAATCTTTCTTCGTACTGTCTGATGGCCAAATGATTAATGGCACAGACCTAACCAATACCCTACAAGACATACTGCCTGAAGGCACGGTTATCACAGGGGGACTTGCAGGGGATGGTACTAACTTTTCAGAAACTATCTTGTGGCATAACTCAGATTATGGCTCAGGGAAAATTATTGGTTGTGGTTTCTATGGTGAACATCTACGGGTAAATCATGGTTCAATGGGAGGCTGGGATCCTTTTGGCCCCAAGCGACGGATCACAAAATCCCAAGATAATATTTTATATTCTTTAGATGATAAGCCAGCCCTTGACCTATACAAAACCTACCTAGGCGAGCACGCTAAAGACTTACCCGCCTCCGCCCTACTGTTTCCGCTATTAATCACAGGCAATCAAGATAAACCCGAAGTGATAAGAACTATTTTAAATATCAATAAAGATGATCACTCAATGATTTTCGCGGGAGACATTCCCGAAGGGTGTTATGCTCAATTAATGAAAGCCAATTTTGACCGATTAATTGATGGTGCTGAAATCGCGGCTAAAAATGCCATCGACAGCAATTTAACCGAAGTCCAAAATGGGCTGGTTATAATGATTAGCTGCGTTGGCCGTCGCCTGCTATTAAAACAACGTACAGAAGAAGAGCTAGAAGCGGTAAAAGAAGTATTTGGCGAATCGAATCGCTATACCGGATTTTATTCCTACGGTGAAATATCCCCGCTAATAAAAGGTGGAAAATGCGGCCTACACAATCAGACCATGACCATCACATCACTTTTTGAAATTGATGAATAAACTTACAAAGCGATTATTAAAACGTCACCTGAAAGAAGGCTTCGATTTAGACTCCATCTCCAAACTCGTCGATGCATTTTCAGAAACCATCGACCAGTACGAGCAAGATCGATTAATGCTCGAGCGATCATTAATGCTGACATCAGACGAACTGAATGAAATTAATGATACGTTAAGGCATCGAATTACTGAAATTCAAAACAATCAAGACTTGCTAAAACATCAAGCCTATCACGATAGTTTAACCGCGTTACCCAACCGCACTAACATAATGCATACGATTCATCATGCACTGGCACTCGCGAAACGTCATCAGCAGAAGTGCGCTATTTTATTTATCGACCTTGATGATTTTAAAAAAATTAATGATACCGCAGGCCATAGTGAAGGCGACCGTTTTTTAATTGAAGTCAGTAAACGACTCCAATCGATACTAAGGGAAAGTGATACATTAGGTAGGCTCGGCGGTGATGAATTCATCATCATTTTAGAAAACATTGCATCAGGTTCTCAAATTACCGAAGTATATAACCGAGCATTAAGATCCCTATCAACCCCCTTCATTATTGATGGCAATCCTTATGTCGTGTCGTGCAGTATTGGCATTAGTAATTTCCCACAAGATGGCGAAACCGTAGAAGAATTAATACGCAAAGCCGACTTAGCCATGTACCAAGCGAAGAAACTAGGAAAGAATCGATTCCATTACTTTGATGAAAGCCTCGAACGTTTAGCGATTCATCGCGTTAAAACCGAAGAGAGCCTTAGGGAAGCCATCGAAAATAATGAGTTTGTGTTGTATTACCAACCTAAAATTCAAATAAATCAACAGCAAGAAACATTGGTTGGGGTTGAGGCATTAATTCGTTGGAAAAAAGAAGATGGCAGCCTCATTTTTCCTGATAGCTTTATACCTATCGCCGAAAAGTGTGGCTTAATTAGAAATCTAACCAAATGGGTGATCACCGAGGCGTGTAGACAACTCAAGCGGTGGAAAAATACTAGCCTTGCCAACATTCCGATTTCAGTCAATATCTCTGCTATTGATATTGCGGATCATGGCTTTGTGGATTCTACCTTATCAATCCTTAAAAATTACGATACACCAGGCCACCTCATTAATCTTGAACTCACCGAATCAGTATTCTTTGATGATATGAATACCGTGAACTTTAAACTTGGCGAGCTACACAATAATAACCTAACAATCTCGCTGGATGATTTTGGTACTGGGTACTCCTCACTGTCTTATATTCAAGATTTACAAATTGATTTTTTAAAAATTGATAAAAGCTTTATTTTTGGCATGTCAAAAAACAAAAAGTCACTGGCGATTGTAAAAAGCATCATCGATCTGGGCAATAACTTAGGGTTAACCGTGATAGCAGAAGGTGTTGAAACCGCTGAAGATAAAGAAATCCTCATCAACGCCAACTGCCACATAGCCCAAGGCTACCTATATAGCCGCCCTATCGAAGCGGGTGAGTTAGAAGAGATTTATCGCAAATAACCTAGTCGAGGGCGCCACCACAACTACTGCCTTGACCTGCAGTACAACCGTAACAATGGTCAGCAACTTTAATCGGCAAGCCCTGCAGATCAGAATTTAATAAATCACGTAAGTGATAACCAGAAGCAGCACCACTGGCCTCATTGGCATTAGCATGACCCGTGAGCGGCATCTCTAACATCTGATTGAAATCGCAATCGTAAAGATTCCCCTCCCAACCCACACTCACCGTATTCAAACACATCACCCCCGCTAGGTTCGCAGGCGAATAACTGTCTTTTAATAGATTCATATACTTGTTAAATTCACCCTGCGCTAATAGCACAGCACCAAAACGTGAAATCGGCATATTGGTAATGGTGAAAAGATTATTAAATTGAATATTATGCTCAACCCCCAGCTGCTCTTTATAAGCGGCCTCAAGTGCAACCTGACCCGGCGGTAAAAATGCACCGCCTGGGTTATAGACAAGGTTTAAAGGTAAGGCTGAATCGTCCTTACCGTAGCCAAGGCTGTTCAGTTTTTGCAGACCCTCGATGCTCGATTCAAAAACACCCTTACCTCGCTGAGCATCAACATTGTCTTCGCTATAACACGGTAAAGACGCAACAACTTCTATCTGATGGTCGGCCAAGAACTGAGCAAGATCTTCTTGCCCCGACTCATTCAAAATCGTCAGGTTACAGCGATCAATCACAGTCACACCCAAGTCACGGGCCGCTTTCACCAAATAACGAAAATGCGGCATTAACTCAGGCGCACCACCGGTTAAATCAAGCGTCTGCACTTTATGCTGCTTTAGTATCTCAATCACCAAATCGATATTGGCTTTATCCATCTGCTCAGTACGCTTAGGGCCTGCATTTACATGGCAATGGGTACAGCTGAGATTGCAGGTATAACCGAGGTTTACCTGCAAGATCTCTAGCTTAGAACGGGTTAAAGCAGGAAAATTAGAAACCATTAAAAGGGGTTTAGTATCACGCATCAAAATCTCTCTGAACCACAAAACTTAAGCGATGAGCGACAAACTGCTCAAAGAATAATCAAGTTGGGAGTAATAATTATTATAAGGTTAAAGATAACCTAATTTGAGGTGAGATTCGCGGATAAGTTCAACCAGCAAATACTGGTATTCAATTTAAGGAAGTAATAAGATAGCGCATCTCTTCTTGAGATGTCTCTCCATAGTTTAACTGGATAAAACTGCCGCAACATATGCGCTCGTAGCTCAGCTGGATAGAGTGGTCCCCTCCTAAGGGACAGGTCGTGAGTTCGAATCTCACCGAGCGCGCCATTTTAAAAATTAATGGTCGATGTTACGTCGAATATTTGCCCAATACCCTCTAGGGGGTTTTTTAATCCCTCTTGCTTTGCACCTTTTCCCTATCGCCGAATCGCTTACCCCTAGTTCTTTCGCTAGAAGTACTGAAGGCTTACCCCAAACCAGTTCTTTAAGTTCCTCATCCGTTGGCCACACTATCTTATTGGTACGGCTATCAGGATTATTTTCTATTCGCACCTTACTCACCGCAGGTACGTCACAAGTACGCTTTTTTATGGTTTCTGTAAAAGGTTGAAAGTCTTCCCAAAAAAGGTAGTCACCGTAGCTGGTAGGAGGAACCCACCGTATTGTAGACCCTTGCACGCTTGAGTGTACGTACGCGAGCTTGGTACAATCTTCGTTGACTATTACGTAATAATCAAACTTGTTACGGTTTATAGGGCAAGTAACAGTACCTTCGCTACTCATCCAGCTACTCACTTTAGGTATAACCCCTTTGACACGGAACTTCACCTGCAATCTAAGGAGTTTATCCCCTACGTCACATACTAAATCGTAAGGGCTATTTTCCGTCAAAGGGGTAGATACTATGTATCCTCTTTTCGTCAAATCGAACACTACTGCTGCAACGGCTACGTCACCTTTTACCACGGTGTGATGCGTATTAGTTTTCATGAGAATTACTCTAAGCTAGGGCCAAAGTTATATACAGCGACTGCCTACATTTAAAGTAGGAAGTACAATTCAACCTTGCGACGATCTCACCATTACTAGAGCTGAACTCAGCAATAACAAAACTCGTACTTCTAGTATAGCCTAACAATCGATTACTCTGGGTTCGAGTCCAGGTGAGGAGACCATTATTTGCTCCAAGTGCTTACTATCTATACTCTACGCCATTTCTTACTTGATTTTGACTGTCGCTTTATTTCTTCAGCCTTAATGAGTTTATTGATAGCTTTTGAAAATTCTGACTTAGATACCCCAAGCATTCTTTGTATATCAATTGCCTTAGAAGGCTGAACCAAACTTTCCAAAATTAAATTTTCAAGATTTTGATTTTTATTCTTTTCCTGACTACCTCCGTTTGACTTAATATTATTTGTGTTCCCAGGGTATGAAGAGAATGCCTTAATTCCTGCCAGCGAACATTGAGAATCAAAAGCCTTCAACAAATCCTGATCTTTTGAGCAAAAAATAAAAGACACGGATCCTTTTTCTTTCTTAGAAAGCATAGAAAGCAATCTTGTTAGATGAGCTATCATATGAAAATCAGCTTGATTTTTTCCAGATGGATAGCCAGATACACAGGTATAAAGAAGTTTCTCACAGTCTGATTTTAAGCTATCGCTATTACTAAAAACAAAAACCTTATCCAAAACAGAGGCCTTTTCGCCTCCTAAAAAATCGATACCGACATTCTCGGCATCTACGTAATATATTTTCATTTAACTATTCCTTATTCGATGTAGCTAGCAGCTAACCCAACCGCTTCCCTATATTTTAGTGATTCTTTAATTCTAGATTAATAGCCAGATTTAATCTGGCGTTCCATATAAGCGCGCGCCCATATCTAAAGCGCCTTTAGGGCGGTTCGCTTTATTTGAAAATCCCAAGCAGTGAAATTCAACAATCCCCTTATAACTTTCAATCATATCCAGTGCCTTAACATTAATAGCCAAGCACACCACATGAATTGGTTGGGTATACGAACTAGGTAATGCCTCAATAATATTACATACCGTATCACCAGTATCAATGACAGAATCAATAATAACCAAAGGTTCACTCATATTCATTTCATGAACGACTTCTGTCGGTTCTTTACTCATTACAAGTCTGCCGTCAAACTCATCACAAAATCCATTTGCGATATAATTACCTGATCTGGGGATTGATAATACTTGAAAGCTAGAGGGCTCAACCCCTGTTTTGTTAGCAAACGGCTCAACCAACTGTGCACCAATCTTATAATGCTGTTTACGTAATTCAGAAGGTGATAAATCACTCTCAAACTGATCCTTATAAAGCTTTCTTAATTTAAGATCAGTGCTCAAGTAATAATCATTTAAATAATAAACATCATCAAAGCCTACCTCACAGAATTCACCCGCTGTAGGAATATTATTCAACATCCCAAAAGCAATTGAATTAACAAGACAATAATCCTCAGCCCCTTGAAATTCAGCCTCTGCAAGCTCATTCAGTACATCGATACTGCACTCACCTCTATTTCTTTTACCCGACTTGTTATCCTCATCGATATTAGATGCAATAACCTTAGAGGGTGTATTTAAAAATATGAGTCCATCCGATATATCATTATTCTCACTCGCCATCGCATTTACACGAAGGCCCGTTTTTGAGTTAGTAACAAACATATGACCATCTAAAAATGTATACGAGTTGTTATGCTTATCAGTCGAAAATGAATGATGCAGACCATTAATCAAAGCTTCACGTTCTTCATGAGATATTGCATCTAGGCTTTTAGGGCTTTCTATTCCCTTACCTTTAAT
>CAJVZR010000092.1 GCA_913019965.1 uncultured Oleispira sp. | reverse complement strand
AACCTTTCATGTACAACAAGATGTCGTTGCTTTCAATTTGCTCTTTGATTGAGTCCATAATATCCATAATGCTACCTATATCTGTATTTGATAATAATGTTTGGGCGGATTTTACTGAGTTTCCGACTGTTTTACTAGGTTAATAGCCGTTATGACACGAGCTATTGATCTTTATCAAGCCCAATATCTAACGGTCGACCATAACCACCACCACCAGGGGTGTGTATGCAAAACACATCCCCGTTATTCATCTGTATATCGGTGCAGCCCTGTAAAAATTCAAGCTTAGGCACTGGCATCCCTTGTTGATCGAGAATAAAGCGCTGCACAAAATTCATCCCGATCTTGCCCTCACCACCACCTGCCATACCAAATGTCGGCACCTGACGGTGTCCTGAGATAATAGTAGCGCTCATAGGTTTTAAGAAGCGTATATGACGTTCGATACCATCGCCGCCTTTATGTTCCCCTACCCCACCCGAACAAGGACGAATGGCAAAATGTTCGAGCATAACAGGGAAGCGCTGCTCCAATATTTCTACATCGGTTAAACGCGAATTGGTCATATGGCTGTGTACACCACTGGCGCCATGACCTGTTTGAGTTGCACCCGCTCCACCACACAGGGTTTCGTAATACTGGAATTCTTCATCGCCAAAGGTGAAATTATTATTGGTGCCTTGGCTGGCCGCCATAATGCCCAGCGCCCCTAATAAGGTATCAACTATATATTGTGCCGTTTCTACATTGCCTGAAACCACAGCCGCAGGGTATTGCGGAGCAAGCATAGATCCTTGAGGCACGATAATATCCAGCGCACGAAAGAAGCCTGCATTGAGTGGCATTGATTTATTCACAAGACAGCGGAATACGTATAAAACCGCAGCTTTAGCAACGGAAGTCGGCGCGTTAAAGTTACCTGCGTGTTGATCTGAGGTACCGCTAAAATCTACTTTCGCGCGACTATTCTGTTTATCAATGGTAATGGCCACTTTTATTAAGCTGCCATCATCCATAGGGTATTCGAATGAACCTGAGTTAAGTTCTTGTAAACAGGCTTTTAACGTTAACTCAGCATTATTTTGTACATGACCCATATAGGCATGCAAGGTATCTAAACCATACTGCTGACTTAAACGTTTGAGTTCTTGCGCGCCTTTTTCACAAGCCGCTAGCTGCGCTTTTAGATCGGCAATATTTTGCTCAATATTACGCACCGGAAATTCATGATCGGATAAAACCTCAGTGATCATCTGAATTTGGAATTCACCTGCTTTTACCAGACATAAATTATCTAACAAGATGCCTTCTTGATTAATGTGCTGACTACGCGCTGGCATAGAACCTGGAGTAATGCCACCCACATCCGCGTGATGACCGCGAGCGGCGACGTAAAAGTCTGCTACTTCCCCAGCATTAATAAACACGGGTTTTACAATCGTGATATCAGGTAAATGCGTACCGCCGTTATAAGGGGTATTCAATACAAACGCATCACCGGCTTTCATATTCGGGTTATTGTTGATGACGACCTTAATGCTTTCACTCATCGAACCAAGATGCACAGGAATATGCGGCGCATTGGCCACCAGCTCACCGGCTTTATCAAACAGGGCACAAGAGAAATCCAAACGCTCTTTAATATTCACACTGGCCGCGGTTTTCTCTAATACAAAACCCATTTGCTCGGCGACGAACATAAATAAGTTATTAAAAATTTCTAATTGAATCGCATCGGGAGCTTGATTTGATAGTTTTGAACTAGATTGCTGAACAAGCTTTTTCTGCGGGTCATTTTCTTCTTCATAAGAAAGAACCAAGGCCCCACTGTCGATAACCTTACCGGTCCAATTAGGTTCAATCACAATGGTTGAATTATTTTCTGCAATTAACGCAGGGCCTTTTATTTCAATGTTTTTCGGAAGTTGTTCGCGGCGATAAACAGGTACTTGATATGCTTCAGTCCCCTGCGCTACTTTGCACACCATATCACTATGAGCGATCGCTATTAGCGTACTATTATTGAGTATCGCTTTATTATGATCAGCCTTATAGTCATTCGCATCGCGGCCACCGGCAACGCGCTCTAGCTGAATCGCATCTAGTATTAATGCGCGTTTAGAATCGGAAAAACCAAAGGTTTGCTGATGCAACTGGTGAAAATCTTCAGCAACTTTATTGAGATCTAAATTATTCGGCAGCGATATTAGCAGTGGCGTATCGGTACCTTTATATTTCACATGAATTCGCCAGAAATCTTGGCTGTTCACATCACGGTTTGAATCACTACTTATTCCAGATGATGCTTGATTCTGCAGACGAACCTGTCGAGCTTCTATTTCATCGAATGCAGCACAGGTTTTATGCAAAGGAGAATATTCTAGCTGTAGCGACTCTTCTCCTAACCAACGCTCATTCGCTAAACCAATACCATAAGCCGAAAGCACGCCTGCAAAAGGATGCAGATAAACTTGCTTCATGCCCAGTGCTTCCGCCACTAAACAGGCATGCTGAGCCCCCGCACCACCAAAAGCATTTAATACATAATTACCGACATCATAACCGCGTTGCAATGATATTTTCTTTACCGCATTAGCCATGTTTTCAATCGCGATGGTTAAGAAACCTTGAGCGATTTGTTCAGGACTATAAGCCAAACCGGTTGCAGCATTAATCTGCTGGCTTAAATCTTCAAATTGCTGCTTTACCCCAGCATAATCCAAACCTTGATTACGATTAGGACCAAAGCACTCAGGAAAATATTCCGCTTTTACTTTGCCTAATAAAACATTACAGTCGGTAATCGTTAGTGGGCCACCATTGCGATAACAAGCAGGGCCAGGAAAGGCCCCCGCGCTTTCTGGTCCGACTTGAAAACGGCCATCGGCAAATTTCACAATCGAACCACCACCCGCTGCCACCGTATGAATATTCATCATAGGGGCGCGCAAACGCACCCCCGCTACTTGAGTTTCAAATTCACGTTCGTATTCGCGCACCCCACCGTCTTTGTTTGATGAAAATTGGCTAGTATTAAAGTGCGCTACATCGGTCGAAGTTCCACCCATATCAAAACCAATGATGCGTTCAAAGCCATCATCACGAGCAGTTTCAACCATGCCGACAACACCACCTGCGGGGCCGGATAAAATGGCATCTTTGCCACGGAATTTATGCGCGTCGACTAGACCACCGTTTGATTGCATAAAATACAGCGGGACTCTTTGTTTAGAAGAAGTTTTATCAGAAGCTGCTTTATTGCCAGCAGAAAGCTGACTATCCACCTGCTCTACGTAGCGCCTAAGGATCGGCGATAAATACGCATCTACCACGGTAGTATCACCACGAGGGACTAGCTTAACTAGCGGGCTCACTTCATGACTCAGTGAGACTTGTTTAAAACCAAGATCCCGCGCCAATCGACCAGCGGCTTTTTCATGCTCTGGAAACCGGTAGCCATGAGCGAAGGCGATTGCGATGGATTCGATCCCCTGCTTGCGCCACTCGATTAAGCGTACTGCCAAGCCTTCCTCATCAAAAGGCTGATCAATAGTACCGTCGGCTAATAAGCGCTCACTCGCCTCCTCTACCCCAACGTATAATTGCTCGGGTAAACGAATATCCAAAGCAAAAATATCGGGCCGAGTTTGATAACCAATTTTTAGAATGTCGCCCAAGCCGTGACTGGTGACTAATACTGTCGGCTCGCCTTTGCGTTCAAGTAACGCATTGGTGGCAACCGTAGTGCCCATCTTCACTTCATCAATCAACTCGATCGGTAAGGCTTGATCCGCTTCTATCCCCAGTAATTCACGAATCCCCTGAATCGCTGCGTCTTTATAATGAGCTGGATTTTCTGATAGCAGTTTATGAGTGACCAAACTTCCATCCGGCTTCTTCGCCACGATATCGGTAAAAGTGCCACCACGATCCATCCAAAACTGCCAAGCTGCCATTATTTGTGCCTTTTATTGCTCATTTACAAAATTAGATTAACTATTCAAGTTAAGAAAGCCGAAGGTTCATTATTGGATGATTGTGGAGCAAATATGCGAGGCATGGATGCCGAACTTAAGGCTACACGGAAGTATTCACGCCGTTTTGCGGAATAATTACCCAATCATGAATCGATTTTAAAACCAATGATATCGCTAAAAAACCGCCACTATAACAAAATTAACAACAGTTTTAGCGCTTCTATTTAGCAAGGAAGGGCTGGATGTATTTACAGACGCCACAGACTTTCGTATGATCCATGCTTGATTTTAAGGCGACCCATGTCGCCTTTTTGCGTTTTTGCAATCAATGAAATATCAATTATAAAGAATTCGGAGTAATACCATGCAGCCAATCATGAATACATATGGTCGGCTTCCAGTTACTTTTGTTAAAGGTGAAGGCTCTTGGGTCTTTGATACCGACGGCAAAAAATATCTGGATGCATTAAGCGGTATCGCCGTGTGTGGCCTAGGCCATGCACACCCAGCAGTGACTCAAGCCATCCGCGATCAAGCAGACAATCTTGTGCACACCTCTAACCTGTACGGCATTGGTCGACAGCAAGAGTTGGCTGAACGCTTAACGCGCATCTCTGGTATGGACAACGTGTTCTTCTCGAATTCTGGCGCCGAAGCCAACGAAGCAGCAATTAAAATCGCCCGTAAATACGGTCATGATCAAGGCATTACTGAGCCTCAGATCATCGTTATGACCAAGGCGTTTCACGGCCGTACGATGGCAACCTTAACGGCTACAGGAAATCCTGCGGCACACGTCGGTTTTGCGCCATTAGTTAGCGGTTTTATCCGTGTCCCTTATCAGGATTTAGATGCCGCCAAAGCAATGGTTGCAGCCAATCCTAACATCGTAGCGATCATGCTTGAGCCGATTCAAGGCGAAGGTGGCTTGGCGACTGCTAGCACAGATTACATCCAAGGCTTACGTGCCTTATGCGATGAAAACGATTTATTGATGATGTTGGACGAAGTACAGACGGGTAATGGCCGTACCGGTACTTACTTTAACTTCCAGCAACATGGCATTACCCCAGACGTATTAACCACAGCCAAAGGCTTGGGCAACGGCGTACCGATTGGTGCTTGTATCGCCAAAGGTAAAGCGGCCAACGTATTACAGCCGGGTAATCACGGTTCGACTTATGGTGGTAACCCACTGGCGTGCGCCGCTGCCATTGCAGTAATCGATTCGATCGAAAAAGAAAACATCGAAGACAATGTGAAAGCTCGTAGCGAACAAATGCGCAGTGCTTTCACAATTCGTTTAATCGAAAAAGGTTTAGCGACTGAATTACGTGGTACTGGTTTGATGATTGGCGTCGTGATTAATCAAGACTGCCCACAATTAATAAAAGAAGCGTTAGACATCGGTCTGTTGATTAACGTGACGTCTGGCAATGTAATTCGTTTATTGCCACCCATGAACATTAATCAGCAAGACGCTGACCAGGTGGTAGATCTAGTTTGCCAGCTGGTAGAAAATTTAAAGTAAGGAATTGCCGTTATGGCTAGACACTTTTTAACATTATTAGATTTAGAACCTGCTGAGCTTGATTGGGTTATTAACCGCGCCATCGAATTAAAAAAGATGCAGCACAATGGTGAAATCTACGAGCCTTTAAAGAACCAAGTATTGGGAATGATTTTTGAAAAATCTTCTACCCGTACGCGTATTTCTTTTGAAGCAGGCATGACTCAATTTGGTGGTAGCGCGATCTTTTTATCTTCTCGCGATACTCAGCTTGGTCGTGGTGAACCGGTAGAAGACAGCGCTCGCGTTATGTCTCGTATGGTTGATGCGATTATGATTCGTACTTTCGATCATGAAACCGTTGAGCAATTTGCGGCCTACTCTAAAGTGCCTGTGATCAATGCGTTAACCGACGACTTTCACCCGTGCCAGCTATTAGCCGACATGCAAACCTACGTTGAACATCGCGGTAGCATTAAAGGCAAAACGGTAACCTGGGTTGGGGATGGCAATAACATGTGCCACTCTTACATCAACGCCGCGCGCCAGTTTGATTTTAAATTGAACATTGCCTGCCCTGAAGGTTTTGATCCCCATCAGCAGCTAATGGATGATAACGCCGACCGTGTACAAATCATTCGTGATCCACGTGAAGCTGTCATTAATTCTGATTTGATCGTTACAGACGTTTGGGCGTCTATGGGTCAGGAAGAAGAACAGAAAGAGCGTGAAATAAAGTTCAAAGATTATCAGGTAACTAAAGAACTGATGAACATTGCGAACCCAGACGCCTTATTCATGCACTGCTTACCCGCTCACCGTGGTGAAGAAGTCAGCGCTGAAGTGATGGATGATTTGGATTCTGTGGTTTGGGATGAAGCTGAAAACCGCTTACATGCTCAAAAGGCTTTGCTTGAATTCTTGATGTGTCAGGAAGATTAAAAGCAATTAACCACGAAGCGCACGGAGGCGCTTCGCTACACTGAGAAAAGCATAAAGATTTAAATCTTTATGCTTTTTTTATGTCTAGTTTTCACCCCACAGTTTCAGCATCTAAAGCTTGGCGCACAACTCGGTTACGGCCTTCCTGCTTCGCCACATATAAAAGCTTATCCGCTCGCTCCAGCGTATCCTCTGCACTCTCTAACGAGATGTATTCTGTAATACCCACGGAAATAGTCATCGCAAGACGCTCATCAGAAAATTTCATTTTCTCAACCGAGTCACGAATTCGCTCCACAACTATCGCTGCGGTTTCGATCTTTAATCCATTTAACAATAATACAAACTCTTCACCGCCATAGCGTGCAACTAAGTCAACTTCACGGACTGATTCCTGCAGTAATTCAGAAAACTGCTTCAATACTTTATCGCCAATACCATGACCATTTTCATCATTGATTAACTTAAAGTTATCCAAATCGATAAAGGCTAAAACAAAAGGTGTGCCTTCACGATTAGCGATGGCTCGTTGCTTATCCAACACATTAATTAAATGGCGGCGATTATAAAGCCCCGTTAATTCATCTGTTATCGCAAGCTCTTCGATCTTGCTTAGTGCTAACGACAGTTGTTGATTACTGGAGATTAAGCGTTCTCGCAGCATGCTAAATTCACGACCGAGAGTGCAGTAACCCAGCATGGCTAATAAAAAAGTAAGCCCTATGATCATTTCAACTTCTGGTGACCAATGCCCAGGGCGGCTTTGCTGTAATAAGAATAGTGCGATGGCGTAGCAGCTAAATGTAAATAAAGTGATGCCAAAGAACCCTCGCCAATGCAGCCGAAAAGCACCAAAAGGTAAAATAGTAAGATACGCCATCATTAACGCGGGACGAATTTCTACAGTGTGATAAAGCGAAATTGAAACAAAGATGATGGCCCAAACCATATGAGGCAAGGTCATACTCGGCAGATTTAATGCCTTTTTACTGCGAAAAATAACATAGCCTAAAGTAGCAAGATGCCCTGCCCAAAAGGTAGATAATAGAATAACTAAGTTTGTTAGATCAATTAGTACATAGCCTAGCCAATAACAAAATATAAAGGTGGCACTATATAATAAAGCACCAAAACTGGCTAAAAGTGTGCGGCGAATGGTATCGCGCTGATATTCCGATGAAACGTCCATGGTCAAAGATCACACCAAGTTAATTGCGGCAAAATAGATCGGTGCGTGATTATAAGGGTCTGATAAATGGTCGCCATGTCAATTTACGATATTTTGTAAAATAACATGGCGCAAAATTGCCTAAATCATCGACAAACCTAATAAGGTTTACTAATAATCATTTATTGCCCAATACTTTTCCTACCGCCTCTAACCAACCAGCATATAGTCGGTCACGATCTTCTTCTGCCATCTTAGGTTCAAACTTAGCTTCGTTATGCCATAAATCAGCAACTTGCTCTAGACTTTCGAAAGCTCCAGCTTGCAAACCTGCCAAATAGGCGACCCCTAAAGCGGTTGTTTCGGTTACTTGAGGACGCTCAATAACAACACCTAGGGTGTCCGCTAGGAATTGTACAAGCCAATTGTTGACGACCATACCACCATCAACCCTTAAGCTCGCCGGGCAAGCACCGTCTTGAGACATCGCTTGTAGAAGGTCGCGGGTTTGATAACACACGGATTGCAGACCTGCGGTTACAATTTCTTTGATTCCGGTATCTCTCGATAAACCAAAAATTGCGCCTCGTGCTTCTGGGTCCCAATAAGGCGCACCCAAGCCCGTAAATGCTGGCACCATATAAACGGAATTATCGGCTCCAGTCTCTTCAGCCAAAGACTGAGTTTCTTTCGCATTTGAAATCAGCTGTAGGCCATCACGAATCCATTGAATGGTTGCCCCAGCCATAAAGATGCTGCCTTCTAGGGCATAACTTGTTTTACCATTAACACGGTAGCCGATTGTAGTTAATAAACGATTCTTAGATTGTAAGGCCTGATCACCGGTATTCATGATCATGAAACAGCCCGTACCATAAGTACTTTTTGCCATACCAGGAGTAAAACACGCTTGTCCAATTAAAGCCGCTTGCTGGTCTCCAGCAATGCCACCAATAGCGATTTCAGCGCCAAATAAGTCAGCTTTTGTATGCCCATAATCTGCCGCGCAATCTCGAACCTCAGGTAACATGTTGGCAGGCACATTAAATAAATCTAATAATTCATGATCCCATTCATGGCTATGAATATTAAATAATAAAGTACGACTGGCATTTGTTGCATCTGTCGCGTGCTGCTGCCCGCCTGTTAAACGCCACAAAAGAAACGTATCAATGGTGCCAAATAATAGCTCGCCCGCTTCAGCGCGGTTGCGCGCGCCTTCTACATTATCAAGAATCCACTCAATTTTACTGGCAGAGAAATAAGGGTCTAATAATAAACCGGTTTTTGCCGTTAATTTTTCAACCAGACCTTCTTCTAATCTTAATTGCTTACATAAATCTGCGGTACGGCGGTCTTGCCAAACAATTGCATTGTAAATTGGTTTTCCCGTTTTCTTATCCCAAACAACAGTAGTTTCACGCTGATTGGTAATCCCAATGGATAAAATATCACTTGCCTGCAACGATGCTTTCTTAATGGCTTCGCGACAGGTCTCTTCTGTTGTCTGCCAAATAGCTTCTGGATCATGCTCTACCCAGCCATCTTGGGGAAATATTTGCGGAAATTCTTGCTGGCTCGAGGCGATGATATGGCCATCAAGATCAAAAACAATTGCACGGCTGCTGGTTGTACCTTGGTCAATAGCCAGAAGATAGCGAGACATAATGGTGATTCCTTGAAATAACGGTATTTTTATCTAATTATTTTTCGATTTTACGTGCCAAATCGTTCAGCGCCAAGCCTTTATAGCCATAGAGGCTATAGTTAATAAATAGCTCTTTTATTTAATGACCATCAACTAGGAACAACCATGAAAAACAACCAACCCATTACTCAGAAAGAAGTAGTACTGAATGATGCGGCTCACCTAGTATCTTCGACAGATATTAAGGGGAAAATCACTCACTGCAATCAAGCTTTTATTGATATCAGTGGATTTTCTAAACAAGAGTTGTTGGGAAGTGCACATAATATTGTTCGCCATCCTGATATGCCCGAAGCCGCTTTCTCTGGCATGTGGGACAAGCTTAAAAGTGGCCAGCATTGGCAAGGCTTAGTGAAGAACCGTTGCAAGAATGGTGACTTCTATTGGGTAGATGCCTATGTCACCCCTGTTTTAGAAAAAGGCCAAGTCGTTGGTTACGAGTCTGTGCGGGTTAGACCTCATCGCGAGCAAGTTGAACGTGCTGAAAAAGTGTATAAAAAAATTAAAAAAGGCCAAGCGCCACTATCAGCTCAATCTTTAATGCAATCTTGGCTTATGTTTCTTCTGCCTTGGTTAGCCGCCCTCATTGCGTTATTACTCCTTACTGACAACAAACTAACGGCTTTGATTATTCTACCCGCTTTAATTTGGTCTGCCCTGAACCAGCAGCAACAGAACAAAGTATTATCAGCTATCAGCGAAAATGTAATGAATGATGCCCTTGCCGCTTATATTTTTTCAGGAGAAAACAACCCACAAGGTAAATTACGCTTTGCTCAACATGCCTTAAAACGCCGCTTGCAAACTGTATTAGTCCGAATTAGTGACAATATGAGTACACTCAATCAATTGGCTCAATCATCTCGCAAAATGAGTGATGACAACCTAGAACAAGTTCGCAGGCAAAATGAAGAAACTGATCGGCTAGCGCAAGCGAGTCATCAAATAACACAATCTGCGCAAGTATTATTGGATAATACAGAGCAAACCAGCAGTGCCGCGACCGATGCCCAACAGGAAGTAAAGCAAGGCCATGAGCTGGTCGCTGGTACCGCAAATAAAATTAGTAATTTAGCGGAAGAACTCACCACAACCTCGGCAGCAGTGACGACTTTGGCAGCAGAAACGGAATCGATCAAACGCTTTCTGGATGCCATCAAAGATATTGCTGAACAGACCAACCTTCTCGCCTTAAATGCAGCCATTGAGGCTGCGAGGGCTGGAGAACAAGGTCGAGGATTTGCGGTAGTGGCTGATGAAGTTAGAAACCTAGCGGTCCGTACTCAAGAGTCTACTGCAGAGATTCATAATATTGTCAGTAAATTAACTACAGGTGCCGATCTAGCAGTTTCGACCATGCAGCAAGGTACGGAACATGCTGAAAGCTGTTTGCATCAAGCTAATCTCGCCGACACATCTCTTACCGCCATTCAAACAAATATCGATGCCATTAATTCAAGTACTCAAACCAATAGCCAATCGATCCGCCAACAAACGGATACTGTCCTGCAAATTGAGCAAGGGCTTAATCGCCTCTCCGGCCTATCATCGGAAGTTGAACAAGTTTCTGCAAGGTCTGCTGAAGCCAGTGATGAGTTAGCGTTACTCATGGCTGAACAAGAACGTATCATTGAACGGTTTAGCTGATTACTCTTTAAAGATAGCTAAGACAGAGCTATCTAGTTGAGTTTTTCACATGATAAATATAAAATATCATTAAATTTATTCAACTAAGAAGCTCGTCATGCTAGAAATAAAGCACCTTAAAACCGTGCGCGCTTTGCGTGATGGTGGCTCATTAGTGGAAGCCGCCAAGCGCTTACACCTTACTCAATCGGCGCTATCACACCAACTTAAAGATGTTGAAGAACGCTTAGGCTTAAGTCTTTTTGTCCGCAAAACAAAACCAATTCGCTTTACCCGAGCTGGTGAGCATATTTTAGAGCTTGCTGATAAAGTGATTCCACAATTAGAGAAAACCAGCCGAGATATTAAAAAGCTCGCCGGTGGTCAAGCAGGACGACTGCATATGGCCATCGAGTGTCACAGCTGTTTTGATTGGCTTATGCCAGCGATTAATAGCTTTCGTGATCAATGGCCTGAAGTTGAAATAGATCTAATGGCCAGTTTTCATTTTGAACCCTTACCGGCACTGGCTCGGGGTGATCTTGATTTAGTCGTCACCGCTGATCCAACCCCAATGACAGGGATTCATTATCAGCCATTATTTCGCTATCAAGCCTTGCTAGCCATTGCGAATCAACACCCCTTAGTCGATAGCAAACACATTGAAGCTGAAGATTTAGCCGATCAAACCTTGATCCACTATCCAGTAGAACGGAAACGTTTAGATATATTCACCCAATTCCTTGAGCCTTCAGGGATTGAGCCGAATAGCACTCGCCAAGCTGATTTAACCTTGATGATAGAGCAAAAAATAATCACTGATAAAATCTATTTTGGTATGGAACCTTGTATCGATGTAGAAGTGAAGGTGACTCATGGAGTGGATGAAGAGAAGCTTGCAAAAGTAGCCGCTGTCACTCGGCCTATGATTGAAATTGATGTGTCAGGTGCTGATACTTTAGCGGATAGGCAGGAGTTAGAGCATTGGATTATCTACCATGCACCAAGACGCTGGGTATATCATCCTAGCAAGGAATGGCGTGAAAAAGAATTGCTGAATGAGTTGGCAGTAATCGCTGATAGACAAGCTGGTTTTAGGGATGCCAGCCCACTAGAAGTAGTCGATATGTACAACACAATGGCAATTGGCTATAAAGCAGGCAAAGGGTTTTCTAAGCGAACGGGTAAGGATTTTGAAATTCATGAGCTTTATATTGTAGAACCCATGCAAAGTCATTCGACTGCCAACTACCAGCTTTTAGGCGGGGCAGGTTTTGAAATGAAGAAACTGTATATTGACCCTAAGCTAGGAAGTAAATTGCAGGATTTAAAATACCCTTGTGAGATTCAATTGATTACTGGCTCTGTGTTTAATCAAGGGCGGCTTAAAGCTGTGGTGAGTGATGTTGAGGTAGTTTAAGAAAACTATAGGCCTGTAGTTTATCTTATTCAGTATCTACAGGCTTAATCATTATCTAGGTGACAGAAAACTCAACTAAAGAGTAAACTATCGCCCATCAACCTTCCTTAGCCTCTTTCTTGATTGCTGAGGAAGAAGCACGCTTTAAAGTGGAAACGGATTTTGGCAAAGATAATACCCAGCTTGAGCAGTTGTGCTCGTAAAATGACCTCAGGCGAGAAGCGCTTTGGTCGACGTCTTGAATCATTATTAGAAGATGATTATCTCTGTTGGTTCGATATCCCATTAGGTAAGAAAAGACGCTACCCAGATTACATCATTCTACATCCCCAGCGTGGCTTGTTATTCCTAGAGATTAAGGACTGGAAGCTTTCGACTATTAAAGATATTAACCATGAGCGGGTGGTATTACGCACCGACCGTGGGGAAGAAACCGCGGCTAACCCGTTAGAGCAGGCTAGGCAGTGTGCTTATACCGTGGGGTCGTACGCTTAAGTACGAAGGCAAGCTGGTATGTCCTTATGGCTATGGGGTGGTATTGTCGAATATTACCCGCGCTCAGTTAGATAAGGCGTTTCCGTTGGATGCTCAAGAATTACTATTGCCCCCGCATTTGGTGATTTGCCAAGACGAGATGACGGATAAGGCAGAGGCTGAGCCTTTTCAAGAAAAGCTGATTCTTATATTAGCTGGGTGCTCGATTAATAGGCAATAGTAGTACTTGTAGGTAATTGAAATCCCATTCCTAATCTATATCCTGAATGTGAAAAATTTACTAGTAAGTTAGTGGCGCTTATTGCTAGCACTTAATAGTGATTTCAACATGGAAAGGTCTTCATTACAGGGATTTAAGATGACTAATGCAATTAAAGAAAACTTCAATTTTATGCAGAATACTAGTGGCGTGGTAGCATCAATGGGTCTAGAAAGCCTTGGTAAGAGTGCTGCTAGTAATTTAGTAACTCCTGCAATCTGGGCTTTAAATTATACTGTTAGTGAAAGCAGGCCAACGGGGGTTGATCTTGGGATATATGCAGTTGGTTTCTTAAATGCACCAGCATCTATTATAACCAGTATTTTCAAGTCTATTGTTGATGATGACATTAACAAAAAAGTAGAAATGATCAGGCAGCAGCATGATGCTAAATTCAGATTGTATATACAGCCTGTACAAAATTTTGGATCTTCTTCTCCAATTATTGTAGCTATGAGTGTAGCTGCTAAAGGTGGTGTTGCTTGGCAGGGTAAAAATGGGCAATGGGTTTATATCACCGATGCTCAAGGGATTCCGGTTTGTGATTTTACTCCAAATAACTATTTACAAATAATTCAGCCCAAAAAACCGTTAATAAGAAAGCCTAATGGCGATTATGAATTTTGCAGTGCATCGTGTTCGAGGTAATTATGAAAAAGTTAGTATTGTTAGTGTCTGCAGTTTTAGCTAGTTGTTCTAGTGAAATCAATTCCCAAGTAACTGAGTTTGATCGTGTTTGTAATGCTTTTATATCTCTTTCTAAGAATATAGAGCTCACTCAGTTATCCGCAGAAGATCGGTATATTTTTCTTCAGAATGAAATACGAGGTCTCACTCCTGAGGGGAATGCAAGAGCGGCTTGGGATGCAGTTGGAAGTGCTGTAGCAGAGGAACGATATTCGTTGTATAAAAATGTTGTTGATAGTATTGAGGGCGGAGATTGGTCTTGTGAAGCGATGAAGCAGCTATCTCATACAGTTAAGGTTGTGTATTCCGAAGAAGACTTACAGAAAGAAAAATCACCTGAACCCACTACAATGAAGAATGCAAAATTTTGATAGGCATTGTGCTTATACCGTGAGTTCGTACGGGGAAGTAGGAATGCTAGCTGTTATGCCCTTATGGGTGCAGTTGGCGCACACTACCCTAGTACGTTAGAGCACGCCCAGACCGGCATGTATTCGGCTTCTGCTGTTGTTGATTTTACTCTCTATTCAGTTCCTATTGGCGAGAAAAAACGTTTCAGCTGAAACGTTTTTCGAATATATAAAAGTCAGTGTTTCTAAATAATAGTTATTAAAAAGAAAGATAAACCCCTGCAAATAATCCATCGACCGAAGCATTGCCTGCCGACCAGGTTTTATAGCCAAGGGTTGTGCCTAGATGCTTGTAATGATAATTAAAACTGAACTGGTGCTCGGCTAGCGAGCCGCCTTTATAGCTGCTCCAAACGGGGTAATATTCGAAATGCCAATTGGGGTTAAAGCGTAAACGCATGGGCATAGCAAAGACACTGCCATCGTGTTTTTGGTTACCATTCATTTTGCCGCGGCCGTAGGCGAGATCCCAGCTGAAGTTATTGTGGAAGCTCATGCGATAGTGAATGAGGGTATTGGATAGTTTTAGCTGGTCGCCATTTTCATTGAGGATGTTTTGCGAATAACTCATCCCCAAAAAGCTATAACCTACTTCTATGCGGTTGAGTTGGGCATTGATATCAGAGCCTGTGTTAAGCCATTGTGCGCTGGCACGGAACATCGG
>CAJVZR010000091.1 GCA_913019965.1 uncultured Oleispira sp. | reverse complement strand
ATTAAAAATCCAGAACTCGAAGCCGATCCACTCATCGTTCACCCCGATGTGCGCCGTATGCTATTGACGCAAAAAGTTTTCGCCGAGGGAGGTCGTGCCCTTGCACAATTCTGTTCCCAATTTATGGATGATGGAACAGATGATCAACTGCTCGATATGCTCACGCCGATTGCAAAAGGTTTCTGCACCGAAGTGGGGTTGGAAAGTGCTAGCCATGCGATTCAAATTCACGGTGGACACGGCTTTATTAAAGAAACTGGTGTTGAACAACTGTATCGTGACGGCCGTATTGCCACGCTTTATGAAGGCACCTCAGGTATTCAAGCGTTAGATTTATTAGGGCGTAAGGTCTTAGGCACGCAAGGTAAAAGTTTGATGAGCTTTACCAAGATGATGCATTTATTAAGCAAAGAAAATTCGCACTATGATGAGAATAGTGAAATTGTAAAACTACTAACAACGCTAAAAAGTTATTCTAAAGAATGGCCAGAGGTCACCATGCAAATCGGTGCTAAGGCGATGAAGAATCCAGACGAAGCCGGGGCCGCCAGTTTCGATTATATGATGTATTCGGGCTATGTTGTTCTTGCATACTTCTGGGCCAAGATGGCGATTGCTGCACAAGAGTTATTGGATGGGAAGCGAGAGTTTAAAGGCGTAGTTCAATCTAAAAGCATATTAGAAAATAAGATAGCAAATGCTAATTTTTACTTTGAGCGTATCCTGCCAAGAGCTTTAGGCCACAAAACAGCGATGCTTGCAGGTAATGACTGTCTTCTATTAGATTTCTGAAGATCAAAGATATAACTGAAATCTAGAAAGTCATTACTACAAACTTTAAATCTCCCTCTCCCTATCAAATCAATAATTAAAAACAATAGATTGATAGGGACACTCTCAAGTCTAAATTTTATCTATTACTAACGTGAACCGAAAATAATTCAAACAACTAGTACTTATTACCGAGTATTGAATTTCTTTTTATCTGATAGCATGCATTCCGTTAACTATCTTATAAATAAAGGAATATGATTTTGAAAATTAAAACATTAATCTCAACCATAGCTATGGTTCTTGCAACGACTACTGCTCAGTCTGAAATACAGAAATTTGAAGCGATTGCAATTAATAACTCAAACCACTTCTTCTACCCTAATCTAAATTTAGACGGCCTAAATGAAATCAACATTTCAGTTGATAAGCAAATCAAAGAAGGTCACCCTATGCCTAGCTTTGACATTAAAAGGGTTGAGTTCAATTTTCCCAATGCCAATAACCTAGTCGCTAGCAACTTCACAAAAGTGCCTGACATGCCAGATACCTATCGCGCTATTGTCACTAGCCCCTGGGTATTTAAAAAAGTTATGATCGAATTACGATCTTTTGATTTCTTTGATACGACTCACTTTAACTACCAAGTGAAAGTTATAGAGAGCACTTCGCATATTAATAATCTAGAGCAATCCGAAGGGGTTGATTTATTTATGGGTGATGCTGAGCTGAATAACATCACAAATGCAAAAGTAGTTGATGTAGTGCGCACTCGTTATTTAGATAAGCCCTTAACATTACGCCTATTAAACCAAGCAGGTCTTAATGGTATTAACATCGAAGCAATCTGGATGGGACATGGAACAAAAATATTAACAATACCATTTCCTGTTTACCCTGAACAAAAGCCTGTTTCATTATCTTTGACAACTGTATTTGATGACCAATTTATTAAGGTTCGCTTAGATAATGCTTATCACGGCCCAGAAACACCAGATGAAAGCTTACGTAATTTATTAGAGCAAGCATTTGGCCCATTGCCTTATCCAGAACCCGTCATGCCTTAAGAACTAAAGCATAATTAAAGGAGGGCTAGTTACTAGCTCCTCCTTTTCTTTTATCTCTCATGCTCATGAGGTCTTGTTAAACCAAAGTCCGACAGAATCACATACATACAAGGAATCATAAACAATACCAAAGCTGTAGAAGCAAAAATCCCGAACACAATAGAAATAACCAACGGCTGGATGATCTGTGCTTGTAAGCTGGTTTCTAATAGCAAGGGCAATAACCCCGCCGCTGTGGTAAGTGAGGTAATAAATACCGCTCTAAAACGCTCACGACTGGCGAGCACAACGGCCTGATGGATTTCATCCCCTTCATCAATATGATGACGAATGTATTGCACTAATAAGATCGAATCATTGACGACAATGCCGGCGAGTGAAACAAACCCCATCATACTCGGCATGCTCAACGAATGGCCCAATAAAAAGTGCCCCCATACCACGCCAATAAAGGCTAACGGAATCGCCAGCATCACCATAATCGGTTCTAGGTAACTCTTAAACTGAAAGCTTAAAATCACAAACACGCCAAACAGTCCGATTAAAAATCCCTGCCCCATGGACTTACCGGTCTTGGCAGCATCTTTCGCTTGGCCTTCAAAATCAAAACGCAACTCTGGATAATTTTTTAACAAGGTAGGCATTAGGTTTAATTTAAAATCATTTACGATTTCGAATGACGAAATTTTACTATTATCGGTATCGCCATAAATACTTAAACTGCGCAAACCATCGATACGATTAATACGAACATAACTACGACTAAATTCAAACTTGGCCAAACTCGCAAGAGGAATTTGGCTGCCATCAGCGGTAATAATTGGGAAGTTAGCTAGCTGACCTAAGTCACCCGCTTGAGTTTTATTCAAGCGCACTTCAACATTAATATTTTCTACCCCCACTTGAATTTGATCAGCGCGTTGACCAAAAAATGCGGCGCGTAATTGGCTAGCGATCATCTGGGCGTTTATACCATGACTCTCGGCCCCTGGGCGCACAGAGACTAGAATCTCCTCCTTCCCCATACGCATATCGTCCATCACTCCCGATATACCATCAAACTGTTTTAGATATTGTTGAATTTCAACCGATAACGCTTTTAACGATACTAGATCAGGGTGCTTAACTCTTAACTCAACATCACGGCCACCTGGCCCAAGGGTAGGCTCTTTGAAAACTAAAGATATTGGCTCAGCTAATGTGCCCACCTCCTTTTCCCAGGCAACAATCAAATCACCAATGAGTGATTGCCTTTGCTCAGCCCCTAATATATCCAAACGTACCGTAGCCAAATGTGGGCCCGCTTCATTAGCATCGGCGTTAGTGCCATATTGACGGGTAATGTGTTGAATTAACGGCTGTCCACTTTCAAATTCTTCGCTAAATTGCGTTCCTACTTTTGCTGCGGCAGCCACCAAAACATCCATGACCTTTTCGGTTTGCATCAAGGTAGAGCCCGGCGCGAGTATGATGCGTGCTTCGGCAATATCACCATCCAGCTCAGGAAACGGAGTGAATCTCACGAGAGAGGATGCGATTAAAGCAATTGAGATCAGCATCAAAGCCAATAACGATCCCATAAAACCATATCGATAATGCACGCAAAATTTAACGGCCTTAGGCAAAGTGTTATTTCTAAAACTTTCGAATTTCTCGATAAAGGCGCGCTTAATTTGATGTTCAGGTTTCACCTCTCCTGCATTCTTTTTCTCCTCTTCTTTATGCAGTGCATGACTTAAGTGATTAGGCAGAATTAAAAATGCTTCAATCAAACTGATACTCAATACCAGTAATAGAACCTGAGGAACGGCTTTTAAAACTGCACCCATTTCACCATCAAGAAATAGCAGGCCGCCAAACACACAGACAGTGGTTAAAAAAGATGAAACGACCCCAGGCAATACCTTATTCACACCATTAATCACAGCGTCGTTAATTGTTTGTCCACGATCAATATGAGACGCAATGGATTCGGCAATCACAATGGCATCATCCATAATAATACCAATGGCCATTAATAACCCGACCAACGACAGCATGTTGATCGACAATCCAATGCTCGCCATTAAAAATAAGCCGCCCAAAAAAGCAACGGGTAAACCGGCTGCTACCCAAAATGAATAGCGGATATTAAAGAATAACCATAAGGTTAAAAAGACTAATAAGATCCCCTGCCAACCATTACTCAACATCATCTTAAGACGATCAAATAATACCGATGACATATCATTAGTCAGTGATAACTTCACGCCTAACGGTGCCTGTTGACGCTCGTCATCAACAAATTGTTGAACCTTCTCTTTAACCCTAAGCGCATCTTCTTGCTTATTTTTGCTGATCTTAATAATCGCTGACGTTTGACCATCAAATAAAACTTTCTGCTCATCGAGTTTAAAGCGGTCGGTAATCAGCGCCACATCTGCTAACCGAATCGTCGCACCATTTGGGCTCGCGCCGACGACAATATTGGCTAAGGTTTCGATACTGCTATGACGACCTTCAAAACGAATCAAGAATTCTTTTTCTGCCGTTTCAATAGTGCCACTGGGCAGTTTGATGTTCTGGCGACTCACTTGATTAGCAATATCACTGACACTTAAACCCATTTGGCGAATGGCTTGTAAATCCAACTCAATACGGAATTCATGGGCCGAGAAACCACTTACCTCAACCAGATCGACATCATAATCCCGTTGTAATTTCCGCTTTAACGATTCGCTATACGCTTTTAACTCTGGCAAGGGCAGTGGCGCACTGATCGCAATATTAACGACGTGATCGTTGCGATTAAGCTCTTGCACAATGGGAGATTCGATTTCATCAGGAAAATCATTAATCGCATTAATCTGCGTTTGCACATCAAACGTCATACGTCCTAAATCTGCGGCTTCATCTAACTTTAAGGTTAGCTTGGCTGATCCCTCTAAAGCCTCACAGCGTTTTTCAATAATATTGGCTAAACCATCGACCGCATCTTCCATGCGCACACACAAACTTTCTTCCACCTCTTGTGGAGACGCGCCGGGATAAACAATCGAAGCCACTACGTACATAGGGGTGAATTCGGGAAAGGTTTCACGCTTAATATCAGGCAGGCCTTTAAAGCCTAAAATTATGAGCGTAATCATTAATAAGTTAGCGGCGGTTGGGTGACGAGTAAAAAAGGCAATCATAGCGAGTTGCTCTTATCATTATCAGTCAAGCTCATGCCTTCAATCGCAGGTAACAAGTCATTTAATACTAAGCGATCTCCTGCTGTAATTGTGGCCGATTCCGTCGCCTGAATAACCGTTGCGGATTGATTACGATAAAGTACGGTGACAGGAACGATCTTTAGCTTATTCTCACTATCCATTAAATAGATACGATTGGTATGCAGTGCTTTTTCTGGAACCGAAAATTGCGGACTGGGCTGGCCGATTAAACTGGCCTTAATGAACATGCCATTCAATAGCGGCGGGCGCCCAGGTCGGATCTTACTAGGGTCTTGATCGACCTCTAAGATAACCCCCACCGTTGCTTGGTTAAGATCAATGGTTTCACTAATACGACTTACCCGTGCAGGCCAAGTCTGCTTCATTTCACCGCTATTCAATTCAATAGAGGCAGTAATTTTATTCAATAGCTTAGGCGACATGGTGCAATCGCTGCACAGGTGCAAACTAGAAACTAGAGTATGCATGTCGTGAATGGCGATTTGAGCCTCCACCTCCATTACTTCCAGTGCATGCCCGACTAACATCACCTGATTAAGGTTCACGACTTGATTTTGCTCGACATCCACTTGCGCAATCTTGATATCACGGGGCGCTTTAATCACCGTTTTTGCAATCGCGCGATTCGCTTCGGCCACACTGGCCTTAGATAAATTAATTTTTGCTAACGCTACTGATTTTTCAGTCTCAAATAATGCCAACTGCTGACTGACTTCTTGTACAACCTTTTCTTGAGTTAATAACTGAACTCGCTGAGTATCTAAATCCGACTGAGGTAACATGCCTTGCTTGGTTAATTTCGTTAAACGTTTATTTTCTTGCTGCTGTAAGACTAAACGACTCTGTTCAATTTCCAGATTCTTGGCTAAATTTCTCTGTTCTTGTTCAAGCTTAGCCAGTTGAAGCTGGTTACTATTCAGATCTGCCTCAGCCTGAGCCAGCGCCAATTCATATTTCAGCGGGTCTATACGGAGTAACTCAGTACCGGAAAAAACATGCTCCCCCTTGGCGAGTTTCGGTGATTTATACAATATCTCTCCCGTCACTTCGGCAATCGCACTCCATTGTTGCTTCGGCCTTACTTGGCCAAAGCCCGTTACCTGTGGGGCTATGTTCGTCAGCTGTAGTGGCATTACATCCACTACTCTTGCATTATCACCCGCTGCTGTAATGGCCAACTTGGGCTTAAGTGCAATACTTAAAATCAGAATAATAACGCCGATCATTAAGGCAGGAATAAACAGTAACTTAGGGTTCGTTCTAAATATGTTCATCAGTTAATTATCCCTTGCTTAAGAAGTCGAATATTGTGTTCTAATAAATTGCTAAGAAAATCATCATCAATAGTAATACCATGAAGTTTGAGCATTTCTGGTGGTGCCACAAAAGGAAAGACCATTAAGTTTAATAAACTAAAATAACTGAATTGCGCACTCGTTCCTTGTTGCAACACCCCATCACTATCCAGCTCGGCTTTGATTTTTCCTTGTACTAAAGGCATGTGCTCCAGCATGATTTTTTCAACGATTACCCGGGGTGGTGCATCTTTAGGCAGTTGCATGCAGCGGCTAATCAAACGGGGAAAGTTTTTGTGTTTAGACATGACCTGATAAAAATTCGTCAATACCAATAATAAAAGATTCTCGCCATTACCCGGTGTAGCACCTTCTATCACTTTATGCATAGGACTTAAGCTATCGCGCAACATGGTCTCAAACAGACCCGCCTTATTATTAAAATAATAGCGAATCATTGCCATATTAACGCCTGCCGCATTCGCGACCATACGCAAAGAAACCTTTTCATAAGGCTGAGCAATAAATAACAGACGCGCATGATGAATCAGGTCATCACGAACCTGAATAGACTCCTGAGGCCGACCAGGAGCTCGTGTGACGTCTTCAGAATCTGCCATAAGTACATTCACCTGCTGCGATTAAGCATCACTAATTAATCAATATTAGCCATACTACAATATAAGCTTAGAGTAACGGGCCATATTTAATTATTCAAAAGGGAATAAATGATGAATTGAATACTGTCTTTCGTGGCTATGCGATACCTTTCTTATCGCTTAATGGGGATATGGAAGGGCTCTAAGATATAACGCAATGGCATCTGTATAGAAGGCCGGCAACCTTAGCCGAGTCTTCTATAGCATTCCTCAAGATAGGCATTAAAAAAATATAAACCGTTTTTTAGCTTTTACATAATCATGCACGTTCAAATTGCCATATTGAAATACAGGTTCAATCGAACGGATATCTTTGCTTGATAAGGTCCCTGCCTTAATCTTAGCAACAATCTTCTGTCGTGCTTCTGTTGCCGCCTTAAAGCCACATTCTACATAATTCTCTTCTTCAAATTTCATGGCTAGGTTAATGTACAAATCAGCCAACTCAGCATCATTCATAAGTTTCCATCCATATATCCTTTACGTTATTAACTAGTTTAATTATTAACTTATCAAGTTCCAAGCAATTTTCCCGTGAATAGACTTAGGATAAATGACTTAAGTCATCGCCTTGCATATAGCCACTTTCAGCTATATAGTTAGTTAGCCTAACTAATATTATTAACTGAGCATCGATATGACCAGCCATAACAATTACCTAACCGCCTTCAGCAAACTGGTATTGCCAACCATCAGTAAGGTGCAGCGCTTATTGTCAATTTGCTTAGAGTCTGAAATTAAGCAGCACGACCTTACCTTGGCGGAATTTCGTATTGTCGGCTTATTGATGGGTGAAGAGAAAGGCTACAGCCAAAAAGAGCTGGCAAAAAAATTAGGTATCAGCGCCCCCTCCTTATCGGTCTCCATTGCCAATTTAGAAAACAAGCACTGGATAGAACGCATAACGGATTCACATGACTTAAGAATTAAACGCATCAAGATTGCCGCGAGCGCAGACTTTGCGGGGATTGCCGGTGTAATAACCGCACTGGAAAAGCAAGCAACTTCCGGCATCAGCCAAAAAGACTTAAAAACAACCCAAGCCGTTTTGAATAAAATCATAGTTAATATTAATTCTTTAAATACTAACAACGCTAAGGAGCCATAACATGGAATTTTTAATCGCCGGCATCATTATCTTTTTTGCTATACACCTAGTGCCTATCTTTCAATTAAAAAAGAGATTGGTACAAGGTTTAGGCGAAAAACCTTATATGGGAATATTTTCATTAATAGCCGCTCTAGGCTTAGGCTTAATGATTTATGGTAAAGGAAATGCGGAGTTTATTCCTATCTGGCAGCCATTGCCATGGGCACACTGGGTACCCATCATCGCCATGTGGCCCGCATTAGTTCTATTGGTTTGGGCAGAAATCCCCTGCAGTATGAAGATCACACTGCGTCACCCTATGTTATTAGGTGTCTTGCTATTTTGTATCAGCCATTTATTTGCCAATGGCGATCTAGCGACGATTTTATTGATTGGCTCGTTTGCAATGTATGCATCCCTAACCATGCTGAGACAGGGTTTTAAAAAGAAACAAAGTAACATTCCAAATAGCACGCCGAGATGGAATTTACTGGGGTTGGTTATTGGTACTCTGGCTTATGGATTAATATTCACTTTTCATCAAAATATTACCGGTATGGCTATTCCCATTTAATACTAGACTCACGCGCTGAAAACGTTCTTTAGCTCATTCATATCAATGGATCCATCTTTATCTATGCCAATAAAATAAGGTAATTGCCAGCGCTGTGTCTTCTTACCTGATTCAGAGAATACTTTCATACCAACACCACCTCGGTCTTGACTCCATGGAGGGAAAACGCGAAAGCCAGTTTTACCCTTCTTAGTAGCAGAAGATACGATGCCTTTTTCTTTCAAAGTCGCCACAGGAAAAATAAACATCCCTCTTTCAAGTTCATCTTCTACTTGAATAATTAAATAATCCAGCTCGTCAGATTTCAGCGGAATCGGTTTATTACCATTACTAGCCTGTAATACTGGACGCTGCCAAACGGATAAAAAGGCCCCCGGTCGATCTGGAGTCACTTTACCTTTACGATAAATAATACGTTTACCGCTTAAAGAAAAGTTCAGGGCCTCGTACTTAGAGTTTTCAGGGATAGTGTCTATTTCTACTGCTTTCGTTAACTCATAACCCACAGGAGAGAAACTCTTAATCAATAGAGCCTCTACTTCGTCACGATAATCTTTAGTTTTTATCATATTTTATATAATCAGTACTCCCAACTTTGATAAGTTGGGTTATCATTTTTCATATCTTCATATAGCCAAACCATACGATCGAGATACCAGCTCTTACCGATATAAGCGAGAGCGACTCCTAAAACGGCTCCCCAGACGGAGTAATAAACAATCGCCCAAATAGCTAATAACAAGCCAATAGAAGAGATTGTATTTAAAATACCGTGCAAAGGAGTCAAGTGTTTATCGGGTATCGCAATCTTGTCACGGTTTAAATAAACGCGCTCACCCAATACTGCTTTCGACGCCCAATTTCTAGTCGACTTCGGTTTATTAAAAAGCACAGGATTAAAAAACATCCACAAGATGGATATTAAACCTGGAATCAAACACCACCAATCAATCCACGTCCGACTCCAGAAACTAACAACGATCACTGGCAAAACCGAATACCGCGTCCACACACTGATAGGATTTGAGTGCTTCATCCAATTTTCATCAGTGAGGTTAAAAAAGTTAGCTACTTTTCTTTCTAATGTCATTTTTATTCACTTGCACCTTGTTGGAATTGCACAACACCTTCTGGCATGACCTCCCAACTCGCTTTAGACCCTACATAAATGTGCTTACCTATTTCAATATCAGGATCACCATTCACACAACCTAAGGTCACTCCGTGGACATCACCATTGAACACCCCTGCTAAAGTTGAACCACACTTCTTACAGAACTGAAGTCCAAAGCCATGTTGGCCAATATAAGAAGTGAGCTGGCCCTGACCCGAAAGCCAACTAAACTCTTGAGAGTTCACTAAAGCATAAGCAGATGCTTGGGAGTTAAAGGCTTTGCGGCAACGAGAGCAGTGACATGATCGAGCATCTTTAAGCTTTCCATCAATTTGATATTTAATATCGCCACAAAAACATTCTCCGGTTATCGCCATTTTTTTCCCTTAATATAGACATAAAATACTAATCAATTTCGATTCTTGCTACCCGTGCACCCGACTTAGTCCCCGAGAATAAATCATGATAGTCATCGCGGTGTAATCGCCCAATAGCAGCATTCTTATCATAATTATCGGCAGGAGTAGGCTCGACTCGGCTTCTAAGTTTTAAGCTTCCTCCTGCAGCATTATAAAGTGCATATTTTTTATCGTTCTCAATAATTTGTGAAATTGCCTTATTGTGAAGATTCAGAACCACGTAGCCTTTATCACTAGTAATATCTGAAATAAACAAGGTCACGTTTAATTCTTTACTGGCTAAAGCTTGAATGACTTGATTAAGTTCATTAATTTCTTTATTGGCTTCAGCCAAGTTTCTATTCGACTTTTCTAATTTGCCTTTCATTGAAATATCAAGGGCCATTACTTTATCTGCAATAACTGCCAAATCAGTAACTCTTGCGAACGATCCATTATTCAAATCTTGTAACACATCACCCTTCACAACATTATTGTTAGCGAAAGAAATTTGATCGGTAACAACATAACGACCTTCTTTAAGGTCCTCTCTTAAATACTGTTCTGTCTTTAGGTTTTCGATAATCGTAGGGGCAATAAATTGATTAATGATGCTGGTTGAAAAAAATAGAGGTAAACTGACGACGAACATGCCGAAGAGTATTTGAAAGGACTTCTCCTTGATCTTATTGATCCACATAAGGTACTTCCTTGAAGGCATTAACCATACGAACGTATGTTAAAGCTGATAATCTTAATAGAAAAAACAACATTAACACAATAATTCTATTTCAGTTATCCTAACTGTGCATGCCAAATTAAAGTCACTGCTCCTTCTAAAATCTCAACATTGATGTATCAATCTATGGTATCTAATCGAGTCCATACTTAGTTAAGATATTACGATAATCTTGTGTTTCTTTAAATTTCATTAACTCCTTGCTAAACTTCGAAGCTAATTTCTCATATTCAGGCTTCATTGCAAAGGCTAAATGATTCCTTGACGTGCAATATCGCGCACTACTGATTAATGAAACATCATCATAAATATTCATTTCTTTTGCTTTGTAAATTCCAGCTGCATCAACTTCAACAACCAAATCAATTCGTTCCTTAATCAGCATATTAAAGCTTTGTTCTAAATTCGCAACACGAGAAGCACTAGCAAAATAAGGTGATTCATCTAACTCCTCGCAATACTTATACCCCAACATAGCTCCCACCCTAAGACCTTCAAGATCTGCCAAACGACTAATATCAATATCCTCTCCTTTTCGTTTGAAAAAAACAGTATCCCCTTTAGAAACAGGTTCCTCTGGAAAATAGAGAAATGCTTTTCGTTCGTTGGTCACCGCCGCCGATAGAATAGCGTCAGCCTGCAAATTTTTAACCAATGCTAAACACCGCTTCCAGGGTAACATTTCAATTCTACCGATATAGCCCATTTTGCTTAAAACCGCTAAAGCAGTATCCACATCAATACCGACAGCCTTCCCCTCTTCCAAATAAGCATAAGGAGGCCAAGGGTCGGTAACAATTCTTAAGGTTTTATCGGCCCAAGTCGTACTACAAAAAATACAAAGTACGATTAGCTGTAAGCATCTATCTTTGACCAATTTTATTAACATCTTAGAAGCCATAATTATATTTTTGAACAATCCAGCTTATTCTGCCCCGGTACCACACCTGCCATAACAGTCTGTTGATAGCCTGTACCGTTATAAGCCTGTTCGAAAATTGCTTGCTGATAACTACACAAACCATCATCACGCTTCATGGTAATCACCCCTTGTATACGGCGGCCTGTTTGAATACCAGTTAATTTATGGCGTAAAATGCTCCAATCACGGCTGGTGATATACACATATTCGAGTTGTTCTTTCCAGCTATAACTATTCGCCCAAGCTTGGGCAGCTACCAAGGCACTCTGGTTTAGATCATCATCTTCCATACCTTTCCCAGGTAATACATTATTAGCCGTACGGGCAAGATCTTCCCTTGCATAACGTGCATCAACGGCCGCTTTCGCTTTTAACGCATATGCCTTTAATGCACTGTCTACTTTTTCTTGAGCCGCTTTATCCAGGCTGATTTTTCGCATGGACGTTTTATCTTGGCCTAAAACATTGTAATTATCATGATCTTGCCAAAGCTGTTTTCCTAGCTGCGAGCTGGCCACCCAAAGCACCCCCTTATCTTGAGCAATTATAAAGCGCCCCATATGGCCCATTTCATAGACTGGTTTGCCAATAGCATCACTCAATTCAGCTTGGTATTCATAGGTACTCGAGGTGCAATTTCTGCAATTCATACCTTCTAAGATAATATGTTTCTTATCTTCTATGGTCACATCAATCTGGTCGTATTGATTACTTCCAACCGTCTGCCGCACCGCTGCGTAATAGGTGCCATTTCCTCCAGTCACTTCAAATTTGGCAACCCCTTCCCCTGTCATTAAACGTTTGGACTCTGCCAATACAAACTGCTTACCCATATCTAACGTAATCGTTGGTGTTCCTTGCTTGCTATACACGTTTGCATAAGCAATCTGGCTCCATACTTTTTTCCCTAGCTCACCATCTGCCATAACGGAAACAAAGGTGTTTTCGTCATAAGCAATAATATAAATTCCCATAGAGTTAAAGAACACAGGCCGCCCTAGTTCTTTCGTTGGCTCTTCCAGCAGTTTATAACCTGCGCCTGGACAACGTGGACACGCACGAGTTGCTAATACGGTTTGGCCATTCATATCACCAAATTCAACCTGAAGCTTTTGCGTTTGGCCCGAAGCACTTCGTTCTGGAGTGGCTAAAAGGTATATGCCATTAACCCCTTCAGGTGTTAATTCAATGGCTTGAGTCGTTGCAGGAATGAATACGAAATAGAAAAAAAGCGAACAGGAGAATAGAGAACGAATGAACTTTATATGTTTGATCACGGTTTTCAGCATACCAGCGTCCTTCCTAAGTAATTGAATTAGATTAAAAGTGCTTACAATTCTAAGAATAGCTATAGACTCGACTCCCGTCTAACCTCAACCAAACTCGCTTCAGCACTCTCTATTGCGGAATCAAATGCGTCAATGCCATGACTCCTAATCAAATCACATTCAGTACTAAAAATAGGAACAACCCAACTTAAGGTTATATGCTGCATGCCAATATAAAATTGGTTTAATTCATTAGGCTCTCCACGCGGCTCATCAAACAAAACAGCCCTAGGCCAACCTTCAGGAGCATTAGCAGACTCCGCTTTTATATCTTCAGATTGCACATTGCGACCTAAGTCATTAACGATGTAACTGGAAATATCGAATAGGTAGTTACACACAGAGTCCCACTGATCTTCGGCCACATCAAAAGGTAAAACCATCAATAATTCATTATTACAGGCTTTATCATTGGAAAATTTACAAGACGACAAGCCAATGGTCACGACTCGAGTAACTTGGTCCATATCTTCGCCTGGGAAGATATAAAGCTCAATGGGCATAGAGTCACAAACCTTCCTCGTGTCTGGAACCCCCCAGCATTTAATATATTCAGCAAGAATAATTGACCTTTTTATATCGAATTCTAAATTCATAATTAACTGTCTATCAGGTATGTTCTATTAGAAAAAACTATTAAGAACAAGTGTAATATATTTAATTAGTTATAAGCCAGCTTAGATAATTCTTACTACACTCCGAAAACAACGTATTATTTCTAACGATTAAACTTAAAACTAAAATTATCCTTTGGAGAACTCATGAACATCATTGCTTTTGCTGCCAGCAGCAGTAGAAAATCGATTAATAAGCAACTGGTCAGATACGCTTCAACTCTATTAGATAAAGCGAAGGTTGAAGTATTAGACCTCAATGATTATGAACTGCCTTTATTTAGCCAAGATAAAGAAGAGGAGTTAGGGCATCCGCAACTCGCTAAAGATTTCTTAGCCAAGATTGCCAATAGCGATGGCATAATTATTTCTTTTGCTGAACATAATGGCTCTTATACCGTGGCGTATAAAAATATTTTTGATTGGTGTTCCCGTATAGAACCTAAGGTTTTTTCTGATAAGCCTATGGTACTGCTAGCGACATCACCAGGCGCTAGAGGTGGAGCGACTGTGCTAGCAACCGCTGTTCAATCGGTTCCTCGTTTTAAAGGTATTGTGAAGGCTAGTTTATCAATTCCTAGTTTTTACGATAATTTTGATGCTGATAAACAATGCTTAAAGCATGAAGAGCTTCACGAACAGTTGGTTGATGCGGTGAGTCACTTGAACCATTTAAAATGATGCTTTTCTTACACATTAAAAATGTTACTTTATCGAACAGAACAATAAATGAAGGAACATATTAATGAAACAAGTACTGAAAAAATCGACGGCAAGCATAATTCTGGTATTGGCAGGCTACCTTGTATTCTGGCCTGTCGAGGTAGACCCAGTCGCATGGCAAGCCCCTGAAAACTTGGGCTATAGCGGTGACTTTGAAAAGAACCAACAACTTAGCCAGATCAACCGAATTGAACTTGAAGGAGATATTGGCCCGGAAGACCTAGCCTTAGGTAAAGACGGTAATGTATATTTCGCCTTGCTTAGTGGTGATATTAAGTTTTTAGATAACCAAGGCCAAATTCAATCTTGGGTGAATACCGATGGCCGCCCACTGGGCATTGAATTTGATCAACAAGGTAATTTATTAGTCGCCGATGCCTTTAAAGGTTTATTGAGTATCTCTGCTAATGGTGACATTACGACGCTGGTTGAAAGTGTAGAAGGCATTGATATTAACTATGCTGATGATGTCGATGTAGC
>CAJVZR010000090.1 GCA_913019965.1 uncultured Oleispira sp. | reverse complement strand
AGAATTGGTCCTTGGTCTAACTTACCCGCTCGGTACTGCCAATTTTGGGGAATATGCGGCCATGAGATAAACTTATTCAGCAAATCATAACCTGCCGAATCATTCGTATTGAGCAACTCATTTTGCAGTTGTTGCAATAGTACCGACGCAGCATCTTCCCAATCAGGAATAAATTGTTTAAGGCCATCTTCAGCTAAATACAAATCGTATACATTGCTGTACTTATCTAACGTGCTGGCGGGCAGAAACGTTAGCAGCATCTTAACTGTGCCACTGTTTGCCATCAATTGGTTACCTAGAGCATCCATGACGATGGCTGGATAAGGAGAGTGATGATCTAACATGCTTTGTAATGCGTAACGAACCTTGCTCATCTCCGGAGAATTTAAAGCGCTCTTGCTATAGCGAGGGTTAAAACCCGCCGCGACCAGTAATGAATTCTGTGATTTCAGTGGCATGCCTAGCGTCGCACACAGGCGCATCACCATATCAATACTGGGTTGGGACTTGCCGTTTTCAAGAAAGCTAAGATGCTTGACCGAAATGTCCGCATTCAGCGCCAAATCCATTTGACTGAGCCCTAAGGTTTTTCGCCATTGGCGTATTGCTTCACCAAAAAGAGTATTTGCCATGTTTGAACACCTTAATCATTTAGAGGGAAGTTTACCTCTTAGGTAATTCTTTTTCGATATTAATAGTCAGATAATCGCCCTGTGCTCGGGAGAGCGACTTTTTACTAATAAACAACTTCTGTTATAAGGATCAAACAATGAATGCATCAAAACAAATAACAGGGCTAGTTGGGCTACTGATCGCCTTTATACTTTTGACTGTGTACATCGCCTTAACTTCAGTAGCGCCTATCTGGGTTGAAGCGGCCCAGATGCTTGGTAATGTGTCCAGTTTACAATTCCATGTGATGGTGGATATTTACGTATTGGTTTTACTGTTCTGTGTTTGGATGATTAAGGATTCTAGACAGCAGGGATACTCCATACAAATACAAATTATGTTTGTTCTTTTATCGGTGACTCTGATCTCCATAGGGGTCATGTCTTATTTAATCTATCGCGCTAGGTCTCAGCGAAATATTCTAGACTCGTTGACATAAAATTAAGAGGGTATTGAAAATGGAAAGAAGTTATTTAATGACGATGACCGCACTAATTATCCACCAAATTGATGCAGCTTACTGGAAGGAGTGGGAAATGTTCTTCATTCCTGGCGGTATTCAAGGCTTCTTAGTATTTAATATCATTGTTGTGCCTATAATTTTGTGGGGTTACAGGCACGTTGTTTTAGCGACGGATAAAGCAATAACTTATTCTGTAATCTGCACCCTGCTTGGGTTACTTACTTTTGGTATTCATTCGGTTTTCTTTATCGTCGGTTTTGAGCAGTTTAGCTTACCGCTATCACTACTCGTATTATTAACTTGTTTGTTGAGCTCGATATACCAGTTAGTGCAAGCATGGAAACTGGTAAATGATAATGGCTGATACTTAATTTATTCATGATCAGTCATAATGTTGAAAGGGATTCAGGAATTTAAAATGACGATTTAATCGCTAGAAATCAGAATGAATAATGCTCATGAAAGTATGAAAATTCTAAATATAATTAATTAAGGCTGTCTTGAAAGCCTGGTGGCATTTTGGCCAATTCCCATAAAAAGCTGTCTAGTTTAAAAGTAGCGGTTCTAAGTTGCTGATTAATATCATCTATTTCTTTGCATACCTGGGTATGGCGTTTTCCTCGTTTAACCGAATTTAACGCTTTTTCAATTTTTAATTTTTTGGCTCCTACATACTCTCTTTGTCTTTGATTATTTTTTTTAGGGTAAATTAAATATAAATATTTTTCTTGGTGCCAATAAGGTGTAGCAAAAATCAGGTTTGTGCTTTCTAACGCCATTTTTTCTTCTAATTTGCTAATTTTTTTCTGTTTTAATTGATCAATATGATTAGGGATGAGTTCAACTTTACTATCTAAAGAATCATCAGTATTTGCTGCTAGCAACTGCTGCATATCACTGGTGTCCGTGATTGTTAATATAGCTCCTCGGTATTGCTTGTCATCGCTAGGAATGATTGCCAAAGATACTCTTGCCCAAAAACAATCCCCGCTCATTTTCAATATTGGAAAAGAAGCTTGCTGGGTATTACTTATTTTTAAATTATCAATTAAACGCTTTAGTAGGCCAGCATCCTCTGTGCGAACCAAACTATATATAGAAGAGAGAAATAAATTTGATTCCACCCCTCCTAATTTCTTTAATAAAGTTGGATTAACATAGCTAATGTTATCGCTTGCATTTAAGACCAATAAACCCTCGGGTGATAGTTCAACAAGATTCTGGTAGCAGCGGGTTTGTTCTGCATTACAGCTAGTGATATGCAGAGTGCTTACCATATCTTCTTGATTTGACTCTTCTGAAAAAGAAACAGATATATCCATATCTCCATCACAATTTTCCAATATCGAAATAAGGTCCCGTGCTTTCATAATACAATAGTCTCAAAACTTGTCTTGTTTGACATACTATTCGTATGACATTTAGTCAGTACTAATGAGGTAGTACTAATATTATTGAAAAAATTATGGCCTGAGTATTATAAATGAATTTTTCCATGACGCGGAAGAAAAATTTCTTGTTGTTGTGTCATTAATTTAATACGTACAGTCACCCCGAAATTTTACTGGGGGAAAATCTATGAACGCATTAAATATAAAAAAAGAAGATTTTTATCATGAATTTACTTTGCGTAATGCAGGGTTTATTTCTGAACAAGAGCAAGCAGTGCTTAGAAACTCTGTTATTTTAGTTGCAGGATGTGGATCAACGGGCGGTAGCGCAATTGAGCTATTAGTCAGAAGTGGTGCTGAAAATCTTATCCTCATTGATAATGGTACGTACGACTTAAATAATTCTAATCGTCAAAATATGACATTAGATGATGTTGGTTCATTTAAACCAGAAGTATTTAAACTTCGCTGCAATGCGATTAACCCATTTGCAAAAATTGAAGTCTGTAATATCGGTATTACGCCTGACAACGTAGAAGACTACGTAAATCGTGCTGATATCGTTATTGATGCCGTTGATGTAACAGGTCGTTCTGGCTTAGAGATGAAGTTTTTGTTACATCAAGTATGTCATCAGTACCATAAGGCCGTTATTTGTGGCTACGATATGGCAGCGACTCAATATATCCCTATTTTTGATTACCGAGAAAAATCATTAGCATTATTTGATAATCAGATAAGCACAGAAATGGTTGCGACAATGGAACCATTAAAAGTCTGCACTTTTCTTGTTCCCGTTACAGAAATCCCTGAAGCCATGTTTGAAGAGCTAGAGAGAAGTCAGCAGGGTAAAGATTACACCTCTCAATTAGGCATAGCGGCTAATTTATTTGGCACAATCACGACAGGTCTTGTGATCGATATGCTTAATAACCGTCCTGTTAAAAAAGAATATACCGTTGATGTATGGAAAGTGATTCGTGGTGAATACGAAGACGAAGAAAAACTTATAGGTTATAGAGAATCTATTGAGAAATGGAAATCGGAAAAAGATGACATTCAAGATGACGAGTTTTTGAAACGCTCGATCAAGCATTATGACATTCCTTTGATTCCTTCTTTACGCAGCGATTTCTCAAGTAAAGAATATATCTTATCAGAAACATCTAGCCTAATTAGCCTTGGCATACCAAACAAAGAAATTCATCCATCCATCGCTAAACAACTCCTACGTTATGCCTTTGTTCATTATGCAAAAGTAGGGTTTATTAATCAGGATCAAGCTTCTAAAGAGCTACTGCATAGCGAATCATTAGATAACTTATCGGCTGATGATGTACATATTATCGTACTGGAAAAGCTAACCGGAAAACTCATGGCTTATTCCACACTAAAGGCACCAATCGATACCGATATTGAGTTCTCTCAAAGCGATAGAGCACTTTATTCAGTAGAAAAAGCATTTGGAAAAACCTTATATTCGAATGTTGATCCCCTTTTTAAATACAAAGTAGAACAAGTTCGTGAAATTGGTCGCGTAGTAAAAAGCAATGAATCCAATCCTGTGGTCTCTGGAAAAGTAGGGTTGATGTTATTAAGTTCTTATAGGGCCTTAATTACCAATCCAGAAAATAACATTCTTGCAATGGTGGGGGATGGTGAAACAAACGTTACGTTAAGCAACTTAGATCTATACGGCTTTAATCCAACAGTTATAGCGAATTCGGAAGTCTGTATCCCTAAGGATCACATATATTCGAGTCGTTATGATGATCGTTCAGTCTCACCCTTTTGGTTTGAAATAAACAACATCGACATGCAGAAAGTATCAAATGTTGAATCAGTACTATCCCTACAAGACGAAGAGTTTCTGAGCGCATACAAAAGCTTAAAAAACGACTACAAAAAATCAAGTATCACCCCGCTACTAATTTCTGAAACTGAGAGCTGATATTAAAATGGAATGGAATACAGAACAACAAAGTTTAAAGTCTAAATATTATCAAGTGGGCTATGACATTGTGAGGCCGTCAGCGGTTGAGCGAGACGCCAAAATAAATTTCGATCGAGCTCTATGGAAAAAGGTAGGCGACACGGGTTTATTCGGTCTTTGCATGCCTGAAGAATATGGCGGAGCAGGATTAGGTATTGCAGAATTTGGTGCGGCTTTAGAAGGATTTGCATCTGGCTGTCAAGATATGGGAGTTCTAGTGACACTTGTCGCACAAGTAGCCCTGGTACAATCTGCACTCGTCAACTACGGAACAAAAGAACAGTGCAAAACATGGTTGCCGGAACTAATAAGTGGAGAAAAATTAGCCTGCTTTGCTATTACAGAAAAAGGCTGCGGTTCGGATGTTCGCTCAATAACAACCCATGTTGATCGAACGGAAAACGGCTATGTGTTAAATGGGAAAAAATGGAATATCACCAATGCCCCTGTTGCAGATATTTGCATGACCTTTGGCAAAGTCGTCGGTAAAGCAGAAAAGTCGATTGCCTGCTTTATTTTTGAAACTAATAACGAAAATATCAAACAGTCAAAGCCTTTTGATTTAATGGGGAATCGAGGGACGCCAATCGGCGAAATTGATTTCGAAAACGTTAAGTTGGCAACGGATAACCGAGTAGGGGAAGAAGAAGATGGCCTAGCGGTATTATACTTTTCATTTCTAGTAGAAAGAGTATTAACCGGAATTCTCGTCTCGGGATGCATAGCTCCCCTTATTCAAGAAAGCTTTCAGTACAGCCAAGAACGAAAAGCTTTTAGTAAAGCCATTGGTGACAATCAATATGTTCAACAGTATGTGGTGGATATAGATACAAAATTAGAATTACTAAAAGGTGTCATATTTAGAGCGCTTCACGCCCTTGAAAAAGGAGAGGACTGCTCAAAGCTGGCGTCTATCGTAAAAATGTATTCAGCCGAAATATTCCACGAATCATCTCTTAGTACTATGCGAGTTATGGGTAATTATGGTTATCGCCGCGATAATTATTATGAACGCTTATTGCGAGATGCGATTGGATTATTGTTTGCTGGCGGAACTGCTGAAATACATAAACGTGTAATTTGGGATTCAATGGTTAAAGAATCAAAGAACGAAAATAAAAAGCGTGAAAATCTAAAAATGAGCTGGACCCATGCGTTAACAGAAATCCATAAAGAAAAAGAACTAGAGGAGGCATAAGATGAGCACTAAATCCGAAACACCTATTGATGCTATTATTCAAGCAACCAATAAATTACATAACCATCCTTGGTTAACCATTCTCGCTTTTTTAGTGATAACGGTAATTGCACTGGGCAGCGCAGGTAACCTAAAAATAAATGCAACGCCTTACATGCTCGATAAAGATCACTCAAGCCGTATCGCGGGAGATCAAGTTAAAAGGCTCTTCTCCAATGCCGGAGAGCAAGCTTTTATTGCTGTAGTTAGTAAGCAAGACGATGTGTTCAACGCTGAGTCACTCGCATTAGTATCAACTCTGACACAAGCATTCAACTCTATGAGCTTGGCCTCAGAAGAAGATGCTGCGAAATTATTAAGCCTAAAGACGGCTTTACCTGCAGAAATAGCGACCATTGATGGCATTTTAGTAGGCGGACTAAATTCAGAAGATGCCTACCCTTTGAGTAGACTCGTTGCTCGTATCGATAGAGATTCCGCGACGTATCTTAATTATGGCGAATGGTTGAGAACACTGGTTATACGCGTCGACCCAGTTCGTAAAGTACGTTCTTTAGTTACTCTAGAAAATATAACCCCCACCGTTGATGGCATTGATATTCATCCATTAATGGAGAAGCCTATATTTGATTCTGCAGACATACATAATCTTAAGCAGGAAGTATTTCAGAATCCTTTATTCCTTAATGGTTTGGTATCTGAAGATGCCCGCGCGACCAGTATCCAACTAGAGTTCAATATTGCAGAAGATGATTCTCCTTCTATGTTGCTGGCCTATCAGGCTATTAATACCATTATTGCAAACAATGATTTAGGCGCGAACTCTCTGCATTTGAGTGGCCCACCCATGATCGCGTCAGAAACCGCATCGAATATGGAAAAAGATAATCAAACATTATTGCCAGGGGTGCTATTAGTTATTCTGGTTGTATTATTGATTAGCTTTGGCCGTTTTCAAGGTATGATCATTCCGTTATTCATTGCAATCCTAAGCTTAATCTGGACGTTAGGCGTGATGAGTGCGATGGGCGTTAAGCAAAATATTATTACGTCTATGCTACCTGTATTTATTATTGCCATCGCTGTATGTGATGCCATTCACTTTCTCTCAGATTATTACCGACACCTGCCTGATAACTCAACGCGTAAGCAGCGTTCTCAAGCCGCCTCTTCGGCGATCGCGCAACTGTTTTGGCCAATGCTTGTTACCACAATTACAACCGCCATTGGCTTTATGTCATTAGCTTGGACCGAAGTAACCTTTATTCAAGAGTTTGGTTTCTTTGTCGGCATTGGTGTCATTATCGCTTGGGCTATTACAATTTTCTTCTTGCCGACCATTCTAGTGTTGTGGAAATCTAAACCGCCTAAAATTGGCTTACTCGCCAGCACTCGCCTAGAGGGTCTTATGGCGAAGTTCAGCGGTGTCGCTAAAATAGCAAAACCTGCAGTCGTCGTTACATTATGCTTAATTGCTGGTAGCGCTTGGTACATTTCTAATAATCTAAAAGTAGACAATCAGGTGATTGGCTACTTCGAAGAAACCAGTCAAATTCGTATAGACGACAAAGTACTTAATGAGCATTTTGGTGGCACGACACCGATTAGTATTTTAATTGAATCAGATAAGGTGGATTCATTTCAACAGGCAGAATATGTAGCCGCACTGGATGCGATTGAAGCCCGTCTTCACAAACATGACATTGTTGGTTTTACTTATGGGTTACCGGATTTTGTTAAACGCTTAAATCAAACCCTAAATAATACAATGACCCCAGAAGCATACACACTACCCACTTCGCTAAGCACAGAGTTATTGGGACAATACTTCCTACTGTATGAAAATGGTAATGGTCGTGATTTGTTTGATGTCGTCGATCGTCGTTATCAGAACTCTCGCATAGTAACCATCTTACATACCGACCGCTCGTCTGAGGTCAGTAAGGTGATTAATGATGTCATGATGTACTCCGCATCAATTTTGCCACAGGGAAGTAAGATAAAAGTTTCAGGCTACGGTGAAATTTTAGTCTCGACAACGGATGAAGTAGTATGGGGGCAGTTAAGCAGCTTGGTACTAGCAGGTATATTAATCATGTTGGTCGTGCTACTTATCTTCCGTTCACCTAGCATTGCGTTATTAGTGCCTTTACCGTTAATCCTAACGTTACTCGGTGTGTTTGCCCTTATGGCTGCCGCGGGCGTTGATTTAGATATCGGCACATCAATTATCGCCGCCATCTCATTTGGTATTGGCATTGATTACTCCATTCATATTATTTCGGCATTGAAGTCCAGCAAGTCTACGACGCGTTTAGAACAGATTCGTGATGCATTAAGGTTATGCGGAAAACCAATATTAATTAATACACTGGCTTTAGGTGCAGGCTTCCTAGTGCTTACGTTATCGGGTTATCAGGCCTTGATTAATCTAGGTTACTTTATCTCCATCACTATGTTCTTGAGCGCTATTTTCTCTTTATTAGTATTACCCGCGATTGTGGCGAATGCAGTTAATAAAGATAAAAATGACGTTGCAGAAGAAACAATGACTGAAGGTGCTGGGGCAAATGCATAAATATCATTTTATTTATGCATGCATCATATCTCTGCTGGCTTTGCCAGTGGGGGTAGTTGCACAAGACTCTGATTGGCTAGTGGTAACGCTTTACCCTAGCCAGGGAGTATACAGTGCTGAAGAGTTATCCAAGTTAGTGCCAGTCATCGAGAGCTTATGGACGCTAGAGGATAAACAAAACCGCACGTTTATTCGTAATATCGATAGCATTACCACAGAAAATACAGTGGTGGCTCAAGCAGACTCTGTGCAGTTCAGACGCTTAGTTGAGCTGAACGATCTTACTGAATCAGGATTGAAAACAATAAAAACGATTGTTGAAGAACATCCTCTCCTTCAGCGCCGTATTGTTGATGATAGCGGTGAATTTCTGAACATATGGGTAAATCTTAAATACCAATATGGTGAAGAAGAACAGCGCACATTATTAACCACAATTACGACGGCATTAAGAACGCAATATAAAGCCTGCTCAGTCCGTAATGTTGGCCCGCTAACAGGTATGAGTTTACAGTCGGTAGACTTAGAGCCTATAGCCAATACTCCCCCTCTTGATACGTTTAAACAGCTATCTAAAGCAAACACTCAGTATGGCGAAGGAGCGCTGCAAAGCTATAGCGCAGAAGACATATTGACGATGCTTAATAGTTCAATGAACCCAAACCAAACGATCACCTCCAGTGAACAAATAGAGCAGCTATACATGATCGCCGAAAGTGTGCGTAGTCGTCACTTGCACACGTTGGCAAGCCCAAGCTTTAAACGCTTTAAACTTGTACGAATGGTTAAAGGCGGTGCCGAGCTTCCTCATCTTTCTGGGTTTAATACGACAAAAACACATAGCTGGTCGGTGAACGAATCTAACTATCAGATTTTAGAATGTAGACCTGAATTTGCATTAACTAACATCGAACAATATTAAAGGTAAATTAAAATGTCATTTTTTTTAAAACCGTTAGTAACAGGAGCACTGCTTTTAACCAGTGCCATGCTTACTTATGCAAGTGCACAGCCTGATGCTACGGCTATCATCAAAAACGTTAAAGACCGAGACCAAGGTCTTGATCGTTACTCCGAAGTTGATTTAATACAAACTATGTCTGATGGCTTTGTCCGCAGTCGTACTCTGAAAATGTTTGAAAAAGAGTTCGGAGCAGAGCGTAAAGGGCTACTGTATTTCATTGCACCGAGTAATACCGCAGGAACAGGTCTATTAATGCAAAGCTATGCAGAAGTAGATAATAAAGAAGATGACCAATGGTTATACCTTCCCGCACTTAGAAAAATTAAGCGCATTGCCACCAACTCAAAAGAAGGTCCGTTTTTAGGCACCGACTTTTCATTCGCCGATATTGAACGAATGAAAATCAGTGACTATCAATACGCATTTAAGAATGAGCAAAGTCTAGAAGGTACTAAAGTTACGGTGATCGAAGCCACGACAGAAAACGGGCTGGAAAATCCAAGAACTGGATACAGCCGTCGTATGATTTATGTCGATCAAGAAAAAAACCTGATATTGAAAGAAGATATTTTCAGAGCATCGCGTTTAATTAAGAAATTCACCGTAGTTTCAACGAAAGAAATCGACGGCTTCTGGACGGTAACAGAAGCTAAAATGGATAACTTAATGGACGGAGGATTCACTCAGTTAATCCGGAAAAATACGAAATATAATCAATCATTAAAAGATTCATTATTTAATCAGCGGACGTTACGCAAAGGGGTTAAATAATGGCACGGATCATTGTCGATAAACTTACAATGAAAGCGCTTTGCACGAATATGCTACTACTGATCACATTAGTGATCAGTGTACCCAGTATGTCTCTTGAAAATATTTCTATGAAGGGCTTTGTCCGTGGAGAACACCTTCAGCGTATAGGGAACCAAGATATATTTGAAGATAAGACGCAAGCCTCTTTGGGTTCTACTGTAGATGGAAAGATTGAATTAGATTGGGCCTATGAAGACTTTTCAATCGATACCATTAGTTATGGCAAATACCGCTCGCGATATCACAATAATGATGCTGACATGGAACACGATGCAGAAATACGAGAATGGGTTTTTGGTTATGAAAGTGAAAATTGGCAATATCGACTAGGCAAACAACAAATCGCCTGGGGGAAGGGAGATTACTTTCGAATTATTGATGTCATTAATCCACTCGATCTCACTGAATCACTCATTCCTTACTTAGATGATTACTCTTTAGGCCGCTTACCACGAGAAATGTTGGTTGTAGAATACTTTCAAGATGACATCGAGTATCAATTTATCACGGCATTTAAAACACAGCGAACCGAATACCCAGAGCCAGAAACCGATTTTTCTATAACGGGATTACCCAGTAATAGCGCATCAGCAGATACTGATAATATAGACTTGGCATTAAGGATTCGATTTTTTATTGATAGCACAGACATAGATCTCTATGCCTTTAGCGGCTACAGCCCCGACTCACTATTTACCCTTGAAGAAGATAATTCGCAAACGACTATCCAAGAGCACCTAGAAAAAAGAAATGTAATAGCAGTGTCTTTTGCCAGGCCGATAGCCTTTGGTGTATTACGCAGCGATATGGCTTATTACTTAGATGAGGCTGTTCAGTCAGGTAATACCTTTGAGCGTATCAGTAAATTAGAGGTACTCATGGGGCTAGACATTATAGAAGATGAATGGACCTATAATCTGCAGGCATCTGTTAGCCAAGTGTATGGCGAAAGTGATGCGTTTGCATCCCAGAAAAATACTAAAAGTGCATCCGCATCCATTCAGAAAGAGTGGAGTCGACAAAGACTGACATCTTCATTGCTTTGGTTATACAGCGACTCTAATCGATCGAGTAACATGCTGAAATACAATGTGAAGTACGACTGGCGCAGCGATAGCCAATTTGAAATCGGATTGATTGCATATGATGGCCCCGTTAATAGTTTGTACGGAATGTATGATGACCAAGACAGAGTGTATATAAACTTTAAACAGTCTTTTTAAAAAGGTAGGGGCTCAATCGCAATGACCACAGCGTACTTGCTCGAATACGGTATCAAGATCAGCCTCTTCCTGAACAAAGTCCAGAACGATACGTAAAGCCTTACCTTCATCGTCGAGACTGTATTTCTCGGCCATCTGTTTTAACCAAGTGATTTGGTCATCATTGAGTTCGACTGAATAGCTAGTTTTAATGCCGCCCATTTCGTATCCCCTTATGCTTCTCTATCAGTTTGGCTACAAGTATTGTGTGTTTTTTGTACAGTAAGTATGGGCCTAATTGTATGGAATGCAAATGAGCGTGGCTCTGATACTTTGATACCTTCATGATCAGTCATAACATTGAAAGGGATCAAGTCATTGAAAATGACGCTTCAATCGGTAGAGTTTGCTGTTATGTGAGGCTTAGCCCGCAGAATACTTCCCTGAAGAAAGCCTCCTTACTTTTCGGAACTTGATTCATACCTTAAACACATCAAGTAAATTGTTTCAATATCTATGGAAAAATTGGCAGCTTATGAGAATTCATTAAGGTATATCATGCATTGAGAAGTCGATTTATTGAATAAATGATAAGATTGTTATATCTTCCCGTGCTTTATAAAATACACTGCTGATAGCAGTGGACAAGGACGTAATGATGATTCCATTTTTGATAATCGAAAAATGTGCCTCTAGAATATTATTAGTTTTTGTGGTGATTGTTTGTAGCCTATTGCAGGGGTGTGCCTGCCCGAGTGGTGATGATACTTGCAATTACGAACCAGGAACCGTCGCATTATGGTCTGATAATAATGAAAAGTTAGCGGTTGTGGTAACAGATTATGGCGATAGTAAAAGTGACAAAGACAACTCCCGCTCAATTGCAACGATAGATCTTGATGGTAGTAATATTTCTCATGTAAAGGAGCTCGATTCAGAGCAATCTTTAGGTTATTACTCAGCATTAAAAAATTATATGATTCTTTCCAGTTACGACATTTCTGGTCTTCGAATACAGCAGTATCAACGGTTAGACTTAAATAATTTGAACCTAGAAACCCTTGTTACAAATGATGATATTTGTATTCATCGTCATCTCATTCCCTCTCTCGATGGCGCAATTTTAGGCATAATTGAAATCGCAGGCCAAGAAAATGGCTTTTATGTAAATAACGATCCAGACTATTCAGCCACCCGCTATCATCGATATTCTGATAATGCAGACAGTAATATTGGCTGCAACAAGTTAACGATGAAAGTGACTTTAGTTGACGTTGATACTAATGAGGCGGTTACAGAGTTTTTGGATGTAGCAATTAACCTGCCTTATTATGTATCAATGACAAATAGTATGTCTGCCCCTCTTAATATGTATTGGTCTAATCAGGGGCTGATTATTAATACGCAATCTCAAAATGAAATATACTCGATATTCAATTCTAACGGTTCGACAGCAATCTATGATCTTCCCCAAAATTGCTACCCTTTAGCCACCTCTTCATCTGATGTCTCTCAAGAAAATATACGGGCTAAGGCGCATATTATTCTAGATGACGGAATTTATAGCCAAATTAATAAAGTTGAATTAACAGATTTGTCAGACAAAATTTCAGGTGATTATTCTTGGCAAGATTATGTGCCGACGGTCGGACAGGAGATCTGCGTACTATGAAAAAATTTACGTTAATCTTATTGTCTACCGCACTTTCTTTTTCAGCATTGTCTAAAGATATGGATGTTGTACTAGATAATAAGGTGGTAAAAAAGGAAGAGAATGATCTACGATATGGTGGAGGAATAGGCGCTTCTTTTTACGATACAATAGAAGGGGAGAGTAAAGCGTTTAGAGGGAATCTTTTATATTTTTCATGGCAAGAAAAGCACAAGAAAAGTCGCTTAACTTTTCGAAAATCCGCTCATGGTTTGCAAGTATTGACATCGGTTAATACTAAGCAAGCTCAGAGAAATTGGGATTTGGAGTACAGCTGGGATGAGTACGCTTACTCAAATCAAGTTATAGACATGTATTTATCGCCTATGATCGGTGGCAAAGTAAAAGAAGAATTAACGGTTAAATGCCGCGATAAAGATAGAGTTTGTTTTGACTCATATATTGAAAGCTGGAAGATAACCGATAAAAAGCAAAGACTAAGGCCACTTATAGGGCTTCAGAGTGGTGTTAGGATTAAGCGTTTTCATATGGTTATAAACCCTCAAGTATTTATAAAAACAGATTTTGAAGATACGTATTATGGCATTGAGATCACTCTTGGTGGAGAGCAGTAAAAGAAGAGCATTAGAACGGGAATATTAGAAAGAGAGCAATAGATAACTTAAGATTATCCATTGCTCTTAGAGTCATTAAACCTGCGGCTTAGCCCGCTCAATAATCGCCTTACAGTTCACGCCCATCGGCAGTTTTCCATAATTCAAACCTGCAGGCTTCCCAAATCGCGTTCACAGGGGCTTCACGATAAACCCGCGGCATGATGTTCTCTTCCACATAACCCACGCCTCCTAAACATCCCATCGCTTCATGAGCATGATTCGGTGCGCGTTTGCAGATCCAGTATTTGCCAAACACATTGCGGTCACTGGTATGGTGCAAAGCTTGTACGGTAGACGCGTGCATAATTTAGCGCTGCGTGAATATTACCAATCTTGTGGATTTGAAATGCAGCGGGTAGTGAGTACTAATGCTGTAGACTTGGCTTTATATGAATATATAGAGCTAAATGCTAGCTGAGAATAAAGAATACAGCCAGCACAAAACTCTAAGTTAAGTAATTACTTAATTGCGATAGAAAGTTCGATTTCTAATGAGTCACCATTCGATTTTTTAACCGACGATACTGCCATAATAGTATTGTTCAAACTGCTATTACTAAATGTAAACTCGTCAAATACTTCACAGTCTGAATCGTCACAACCCTCGGAACCTGACTGGGTCTCATCATTGTTTAAAGCATATTGGTATTGATTAATTTCACTGGAGTCGGAATTGAAATCAATAATCGATTTTGTGAAAAAAGAATAATCACTATTTTCATCTAAAATGAAACTAGAGTTTGACTTAGTATTTCCTGAGTACTCGGTCTCTTTTATTGAATAATCAGTGTTTTGAATTGAATTCGATATGCATTTTATTGCCGGATCGAAATCATCAATTCCCAGCTCATTACCTGAATTGTAGCGAGAACTAAAATTAACCAGCAGCTCTTCTGCAGAAGAAAATGTAGTAGCACTGCTTACTTTAATAGCGGCTATATTAGTATCTGCTTGCATGATCGTGTCAGCAGTTTCATAGGAGAGTGAAGACTCTCCAGTAAGTCTTAGATTATTAGTTAAGGATAAATCAACCGTGTAATTATCTTCGATTGTATCTGTAATATATTTTGAGAAAAAAGAGCCTCCTGAAAATGCTAATGTATTCTCTTGAAGAGAAAGGTGGATTCCTTTTAACCATGTAATGTCGGTAAGGTTGCTACAGGAAGGTACCAAATAGCCACTCTCTTCCTCAGTAATAATTATGAAGCTATCGCTATTAGTTATCGTGATAGGAATTATAGTAGAAGAAGTGGTTTGGATACTAAGTTCCTGACTAGCCTTAACATACCAAATTCCCGCTGGAGAATTAGTATCTAATGCAGAATTCTCAACAGGTAATCCTTCAGAAAGACTTAAAGTACTCTTGAATTCATCTTTGATAACAGGTGAAGGATCTGAGTTCTCGGACCCGCCTCCACAAGCAGTAATTAAGCTAAATAGTAGAGCGGTAGTTATTAGGCGATACTTCATCAAACGATCCATGTATAAATGTGATTATGGCCTAATAATACGATATTCAATCA
>CAJVZR010000089.1 GCA_913019965.1 uncultured Oleispira sp. | reverse complement strand
GAGTGGTGTTTGGCTCAACGTCTCTAAGCAATTCTTCACGGCGTTGCGTAAGAGATCTCTCTCATCAAGCTAATCACAGTTATTTCGGCCAGCTAGCTATTTCACTTTTAAAGTGAGGTAGTTACGTCTGGCCTCTTTTTTATGCAATGATTATGAAATGACCTCAGACATACATCATTATGATAATGGCAAGCCACTCAACCGCTCAGAGTCCATCAAACGACAACTAGAGCGAGACGCAGCCAAACACTTCTTGCGCTTATACGAACAGGCGCATAATACCCCAATGCGCAATATCTGGCATAACGAGCCAGCAAAACCCGATATTTCCTGCCACCTAGATGGCGAACCACTCGATCTTGAAATTGCCCACCTCTACGCCAGTAGCAGCGAAGCAAAGATACTCACGCAAGAACTTATTGATCAAGTTCAAGGGAACCAGAAAAATAAAACCAGTGAAACTGTCTTATCTCCCAACGATAAGCAATTAGAGCTGTTACATTACTTAGCCGATTTGATCGAGATGGATAGTCAGCAACGGCTTATAACAGCGTTGAGCCGTATACTCATTAGTAAAGCCAAGAAGTCTTACGACTCTCACCGAGTTTGGCTCGTTATTCGCAATGCCAGCCCGCTATGGCGTGTTGAGGACTTCAAGCGTTGCCGCAAGCATTTTGACATGCCCGAGAACCCCTTTGATCAAGTATGGCTATTACCCGATTTTAATGGCAGCCAAGAACCGATACGCCTTGTTTAAGCACTTGTTTAAAGAAAAGTAACTCTATAAAGTATTTTCCTAGACGATAAAAATAAATAGATGAAAACAATCAAAAGGATACTTATGAAAACCCTTATCACACTCGTCATGACCACACTGATGTCACTACAGGTGATGGCCGCCGATCTAAAAAGCCAAGATGTTTCCCAGTGGCTTACGTCTATGCCGACGTTAAAGCCATGGCTAGAGAAAAATGAAAGTAAGCTAAGCGCCAATATCAGCGAGCCTAATAACCCTGAAGTGGTATTTAAAGAATCCGTTCCTGCACTAAAAAAAGCCGGCCTTTATGACGAACTGAATGGCAAAGTGAAAAAGCTAGGATATAGCGACGTTGAACAATGGACCCGCATTACTCAGCAAGTCACCTTTGCTTGGATGGCACTCGAAATGGATGCAAATAAAACCCAAATCGACACAGCAAAAGCACAATATGATGCAATGATTGCTAACCCAAATACTCCACCAGCGCAAAAAGCGATGATGGAACAAATGATGGCCCCAGCCTTGGCTATGGTGAAACTAGCGAGTAAATCTTCTGCTGCTGATAAAAGCGCCGTTAAACCACACCAAGGCAAACTACGTACGTACTTTGATGGTGAAAAAAAATAAAAACAAAAAATAGGCATATTCGTTATACGCTTTATGCCTATTTGAAAAACCTCATCAACTCTTGTAATTTCACCGCCTCTGTATTCATAGACGCACTCACCGCACTAGTTTCTTCAACCAATGCCGCATTCTGCTGAGTCATAGTATCCATTTGAGAGATCGCCGTATTCACATGATTGATCCCCGTAGCCTGCTCTTGACTGGCCACATTAATATTAGAAATAAGACTCAAGACCGACTCAATCGATTCAACAATTCCGGATAAGGTTTCCCCTGAGTTATCCACCAAACGCGTGCCTTCCGCCACTTTCGCAACGCTGTCATTAATCAATTCTTTAATTTCTTTCGCCGCACCAGCGCTACGCTGTGCCAAGCTACGCACTTCAGCCGCAACCACTGCAAATCCACGCCCCTGCTCACCTGCACGAGCCGCTTCTACCGCAGCATTTAAAGCCAACAAATTGGTTTGAAAAGCAATTTCATCAATAACCCCAATAATGTCCGAAATCTTATTACTAGCACCGCCGATTTCTTTCATCGCATAAATGGCTTTATCAACCACTTCGCCACCCACAGTTGCCTTCTTATTGGTTTCTTCCGCAAGGGAGACCGCCGCTTTGGCGTTATCCGCATTTTGATTGACTGTTTGAGTGAGCTCTTCCACGCTGGAACTGGTTTCTTCCAAACTGGAAGCTTGGCTTTCCGTGCGCTGGCTTAAGTCTGATGTGCCACCTTGTATTTCATTAGCGGAAGTCGACACAGAATCAGCGCTACTGCGTATTTGCGAAACCATATCCGCAAAACGCAGAATGGTAGAATTCATCGCTTCTTTTAATTCATCAAACTCAGTGGCGAGATCTACATCGATTGTATTGGATAAATTCCCTTCAGATAGCGACATTAACGAAGAACTAACTTCGCTAATAGCAAATTTTCGTGCCGTAATATCCGTCGCGTATTTCACCACTTTAAACGGTTGGCCATTCATATCCATAATCGGGTTATAGCTGGCTTGAATCCAAATTTCTTTGCCCCCCTTACCCAAGCGCTTATATTCCGCCGACTCAAATTGACCTAGGTTTAATTTTTTCCAGAACGCTTTATATTCGCTGGAGTTTTTCGTTTCAGTATCCACAAACAAGCTATGATGTTGGCCTTTAATTTCGCTCAGGCTATAACCCACTGCGGATAAAAAATTGTCATTGGCACTAATAATCGTGCCATCCATATGAAACTCAATCACCGCCTGAGATTTACCAATGGCTTCAATTTGCCCCTGATAATCGGCATTCATTTGTTTTTGCTGAGTGATATCAGACGCGTATTTCACCACTTTAATCGGCTTACCATTCATATCCATGATGGGGTTATAACTGGCTTGAATCCAAATCTCTTTGCCTCCCTTGCCGATGCGCTTATATTCACCGGCATCAAAATTTCCTTTGCCTAAGTTTCTCCAAAAGGCGGCATATTCTGGGCTATTTCGATAACTGCCTTCGACAAACATGCCATGATGGTGACCTTTAATTTCATCCAGCGTATAGCCAAGTCCGTTCAAGAAATTGTCGTTGGCATTTAAGATATTGCCCTCAATATCAAATTCAATCACCGCCTGAGACTTACCAATCGCCTCTATTTGACCTTGAAAATCCGCACTTTGTAACTTCTGTTGCGTAATATCCGAGGCATACTTAACCACTTTAAAGGTCTTGCCATTTAAATCTTTAATTGGGTTATAACTCGCTTGAATCCAAATCTCCTTGCCACCCTTACCTAGGCGTTTGTACTCACCCGACGAATAAATACCTTTACTCAAGTCGCTCCAAAAATGCCCGTACTCAGCGCTGTTTCTCATTGCAGGCTCAACAAACATACTGTGATGCTGCCCTTTAATTTCATCCAACGAATACCCTAAGCCGTTCAAGAAGTTTTCATTGGCAATTAAAATTGTGCCATCCGGGGTAAACTCGATCACCGCTTGTGATTGACCAATGGCATTAATTTGCCCTTGGTAATCCGCGGCTTGCAGTTTTTGCTGGGTGATATCCGAGGCGTATTTCACCACCTTCACCGGCTTGCCACTTAAGTCTAATATGGGGTTATAGCTGGCTTGAATCCAAATTTCTTTACCGCCTTTTCCTAAGCGCTTATATTCCCCCGAAGAGAACTCGCCACGATTTAACCCCTGCCAAAACTGCTGGTATTCCGCACTATTCTTATATTCAGGTTCAACGAATAGACTATGGTGCTGGCCTTTAATTTCATTCAGTGAATAGCCCATCGCATTTAAGAAATTATCATTAGCCGCCTGAATTTTGCCGTCCATAGAAAACTCAATCACCGCCTGAGATTTACCAATCGCATATATCTGCCCGGCATAATCTGCATTTTGATTCTTCTGTTGGGTAATATCGGTCGCGAATTTCACCACCTTGACCGGCCGGCCACTATCATCGAATATCGGGTTGTAGCTGGCCTGAATCCAAATTTCTTTGCCCCCTTTAGCGATACGCTTAAACTCCGCAGAGACAAATTCTCCTCGATTCAGCTGTTGCCAAAACTGAGCATATTCAGAGCTTTGAGCCTCTTTCGGGTCCATAAATATACGGTGATGCTGACCTTTCACCTCATCCAATCGGTAGCCCACAGCCTGCAAAAAATTATCATTCGCTGTGGTAATCAAGCCATCCATTGAAAACTCAATCACAGCCTGTGACTTGTCTAATGCCGACATTTTGGCTGTTAGCTCGTTGATCTGATTCTCTAAATCAGCAACTTTTATACGCTCAGAGCCGAGCTGATCTTCAATGATTTTGATCGATTTGGAAAAAAACATGCTGTGCCTCAAAGTCCATTTTGCAATGAAAAGTGGTTATTTATACTCAGAGTATAGAAGAGCTTTTTCCAATGACTGACTTTTTGTTAACAATATAAAACCCCTATAAAAATAGGGATAAATGACATATTCCCTGATTATTCTTAAGGCTATTCAAGCTAAAAGAAATGGGCGTATCAGTGGCTATGACTCGTTTATTTCAATATGATGGTTTCAAAAATGAAATCCAGTTCGATATTGGCCTAACAATAGTCGAGTGAATTAGATAAATAAGATACTCAATTGAATAAGACTTGAGAGCACCCATTATGGCAATCCCTGACATTCAATTCTCGCCCGAAAAGCCCGAACGAGCAGGTATAGAAATTTTCACACTCGATCGCTTGTATAAAAGGAAAGCTAGCTTAAGTCACAACCCAGCTCAACCTCATCGTGTCGAATTTAACTGCCTACTTTATGTTACCGCAGGTACTGGGAAGCATTTCATAGACTTTAATTACCACTCAATAAAAACAGGTAGTTTCATTTTTATTCAAAAGCACCAAGTTCAGGCGTTTGATTTTTCTAATTGCCCTCAAGGATTTGTGATTCTTTTTACCGACGAGTTTTTTAGCGACCTACAAACTAAGATAAGACTCCCCGCCCTCATACCCAACAACCTTACATCGCTTTATGATCCAGTAATCAATGTCAAAAATCAGCTAAAAACTAGCTGTGAAAACTTATTAAGCGAGATTTTAATTGAGCAAGATAATGATAATAGTGACCCTCTATTAATACGATTATTATTCACTACCTTATTTTTCAAGGTCATGAGAGAAATTCCGCAATCACAATCTCGTCACTTAAGTGACTCTCGCATTACAAAATTTCAGAACTTCATACACCTCGTTGAAAATAGAAGCCTTACCTCACGGGAAGCTAGCGACTACGCCAACATGCTTAACATAACGTACAAATCATTAAATGAAATATGTAAGCTCGCCACTAATAACACAGCGAAACAGTTAATTGATTTAGAAACCGTATTAGAAGCTAAAAGAAAACTCGCCGTTGAAGATATTCTAATACAAACCCTAGCCTACGAATTAGGTTTTGAAGAAGTCACCAACTTCGTCAAATACTTTAAAAGACACACAGGCTTAACCCCCTCTCAGTTCAAGAAGAACCTTCAGTAACGGCTTTACTCATAAAGTTCGATATTTACCATTTTTATATCATTATCAACCTGCCGCCATTAAGCCTCTCTGAATAAGATAGCTCTACTGACTAGATCTACTACTTACCGGAGAGACACCATGAAAAAGTCATTATCAATAGCTGCAAGAACAGCAGCAACAGCCGCGGCATTAATCACAGCAACAGCCTGCACGACCAACCCTAGCGATTCTGATTCCGCAACGTTATCAAATAAAGATAAAGCCGTTGCAGTCCTTAACAGCATTGAAACCGGTGACCAGCAAGCGGTTAGCTATATCAATCCGGCACAATATACCCAGCATAACTTAGCCGTCGCCGATGGCTTAGCAGGGTTTGGCGCGGTATTACAAGCCTTGCCTGAAGGCAGTGCTAAGGTAAATGTCGTTCGTGCATTCAGCGATGGCGATTATGTCTTCAGCCATACCGACTACAACTTCTTTGGCCCTAAAGTGGGTTTTGATATTTTCCGCTTTGAAAACGGATTGATCGTTGAGCACTGGGATAACCTAGCCGTTAAAGCAGAGAACGCTAATCCCAGTGGCCGTACTCAACTTGATGGCACAACAGTATTAGCCGACCTTGATAAAACAGCAGAAAACAAAGCCCTAGTATCCGATTTTGTTGATAGCATTTTAGTAAAAGGTGAAATGGACAAGTTAACGACCTTCATCGATGGCGAAAACTACCTACAACACAATACCCAGATTGCCGATGGTCTATCCGGTTTAGCCGCGGCATTTGAAGGTATGGCGCAACAAGGAATCAGCATGATTTATACAGAAAATCACATCGTGCTAGGTGAAGGTAACTTTGTATTAAGTGTGAGCGAAGGTACCTTTGCCGATGCCCCAACGTCTTTCTACGACTTGTTCAGAGTCGAAGGTGGGAAAATCGTTGAGCACTGGGACGTTATTGAAACCATTCCAGCCCAAGACGAATGGAAAAACAGCAACGGTAAATTCGGCAATTTATAATCCAATAAGCAACCTAACTTCTTATATTAAAACCAGTTACTGCATCGCTGATCCAGTTATGCAGCAACTAATAATCAACACTAATTTATCGAATAACGATAAATTTTTGCCTTTTATCATATTTTATTACATTATCATTCTCACATTACTTTGCAATCAAACCCTAGATTCGAAAACAGTGAGACTCTTATGAAAAAAATTATAGAAAATAGCAGAAGAATTCGCTTAGCACTTCAAGGTCTCTTTTACGCCGCCCCTATAATCGTCTTGCATTATTGGCTGGTATTAGGAACGCCTTATGATATTTATAACCTCATCGAATTAATCACCCCACTCGACCATATCGCTCTATTATTAGAACCTATCACCACTACAACTCGCGCTTTAGCCTTTATCGCCTCATTAATTCCAACCGGCATCATCATACTGGGTCTTCATTTACTGATCCGCCTATTTAAAAGCTACGAGCAAGGTGAAATTTTTACCTTGGAAAATAGCAAGACATTCAGAAAACTGGGGTTCTGTTTACTTTACTGGATCATTGCCGATGTATTATACGGCGCCTTACTCTCTGTCATACTGTCTTCCAATGGCAATCAACAAAATCGAGAATTAACCCTCACCCTTACCGCCCCTGATCTACTTCCATTGATACTTGCGGCGATCATTATCGTGATTTCTCAGATCATGACTGAAGGGCAGAAAATTTCCGATGAACACCAGCAAACGATCTAAACCGGCCAAATAAACGAGTTAGTATGAATATTGAAATCAATTTAGATGTTGTTATGGCGAAAAGAAAAATGCGCCTAAAAACACTCGCGCAAGAGGTTGGTATAACGGAACAGAACTTATCGATATTGAAAAACAACAAGGCCAAAGCCATACGTTTTTCGACACTCGACAAGCTCTGTGAAGTACTAGAGTGTCAACCAGGGGATATTATCGAATATAAAAGATAAATGATTTTCTTCATTAAGAAGAACAACCACCGCTGACAAGGCAAACGTCACCATAGCCGGTACACCATCTTGCCAGCGGTCAAAACGAAAGTGAAAAAACAAAGCGCCCACAGAGGTCACTAAAATCGCCAAAGCCCCTGCCACGCCCCAAATACTGCTTTGAAACCAGATCAATACCGCGGCAACTAACTCCACCAGCCCAATCAAAAACAATATCTGACGATTAAGGCCGTATTTCTGCATAAAGCCCATTTGAATTTCAAAAATGGTTTTTTGCCAAGCCAATACTTTAATCGACCCCGCAAATAGGAAGAAAAATGATAACAGGCCAATAATAATGCTGATCGCGATATTCATAATGAATCTCCAAGAATGTTTAACTTGATTTCATCTTAGAGCCCGACCATTATTAATTGAAGTGTACTTAATGAATAAGCAATATGAATAATATTAATAATGTAGATTTGAACCTACTTAAATCCCTTCAAGCGCTACTAACAGAGCAGCACGTTGGCAAAGCCGCTGAGCGCATGAATATTTCACAATCCGCCATGAGCCACACATTAGCCCGATTGCGCAAAACCTTTGATGACCCGCTATTCATAAGAACGTCGAAAGGATTAGAACCGACAGGAAAAGCCCTCGAAATCTCCGATAAACTGAGCATTTTACTCGTCGAAATCGATCATTTATTCGAGCGCTCAGAATTTAACCCCACCAATGAGCAGCGTCAGTTTTCCCTGCAAACCCATGATTTTATATCTGCAACGCATCTACCTAAGGTATTCGCTGATATTCGTCTGAAGGCTCCAGGGATCATATTTGATATTTCAACGATCACCGACAATACGTATTCACAGCTAGAAAGCGGCAAGGTCGATCTCGTTATTGGTGCGGGAATTCAGGCAAAATCTAAGTTTATGCAACGAGGGTTGTGCGAAGAAGAACTGGTATGTTTGGTCGATAAAAATCATCCAGCGCTATCCAACTGGGGTATTAAAACCCTCTTTGAATTTCCACACATTAAACTCAGCGTACTCGATGAACGAGATGACCCCATCAGCCAATACGCTAAGATTAATCAGATAGCCCCGAGAAAAATTGGCCTGCATACCCAGACCCTGCACATGCAGCCCTATGTGATCTCCGGTACCCATCTCATTGCCTTTGTACCTAAATCCGTTGCAGACATAGGCGTAAAACTTTTCGGCTTAACGATCAAACCTATTCCGTTTGGTATTCCGCCCTTGCCGATAAAAGCCATCTGGCATGAGCGTAATCAACACAACCCACTACATCAATGGATTAGGAATACCTTAGCAGAGTCACTTGATTAAAAAATCAATCTTACGCTGCTTCATATCAACCTTGTTCAAAACCACTTCCAGCTTATCCCCAAGTTCATACTCAGTATCTTGATTTTCCAAGTTAGTACTGTGAATCAAGCCTTCAATGCCCATCTCATCCAGTTCAACAAACAAACCAAAGTTGGCAACACCGGAAACCGTGGCGCTAAAAGAATCACCGCTGAATTTCTGCATGTACTGACACTTCAACCAATTTTCAACTTCACGGCTGACTTCATCCGCTTGTCTTGATTGATTGGAACAATGAATGCCTAGCTCTTTCATATCCTTTTTATTGTAAGGATACGCAGCATTACCCGCTCTCCCGTTAACAATACGGCTCTTTAAACGCTGAAAAGTCGATTTCTTCTTATCGGCCATCTTCGCCCGAATAGCACGATGTGCGAGTAAATCAGGGTAACGGCGAATAGGCGAGGTAAAGTGCGCATAAGCATCGTACGCCAAACCAAAGTGGCCATCGTTTTTCGGTGAGTAATCTGCTTGGCTCTGTGAACGCAAAAGCATAGTGCGAATAATAGAAGCATCACCACGATCGACAATTTTAGTTAACAACTGATTGTAATGCTGCGACGTTGGTTTCTCACCACCCGCTAAAACCAAGCCTTTTTCAGATAAAAATTCACGCAGCGCGGTTAACTTCTTATCCGTTGGTCCATCGTGGGAACGGAATAAAGAAGGAATTTTATGCTCGTCTAAAAAGTTCGCCGTCGCCACGTTGGCACACAACATAAACTCTTCAATCATCTTGTGCGCATCATTACGAATAACCGGTGACATACTGGCTATTTTTTTATTCTTGTTGAGATTGAATTTTAATTCCTGAGTTTCAAAATCAATCGCACCGCGTTTACTGCGCGCAGGAATTAATACCTGATACAAGTCATGCAGGTTTTTAATGTGCTCAATAATGTCGGGATTGCTATTAGCAACATCACGCGCCATTTTTGACTGACGCTTAACCGCAACGGCATTCGCTTGGTCGTATGTTAAACGGGCATGGGAATGAATCAGCCCTTCGCTAAACTCAGAGCGGATGACAAGGCCTTTGGCATTAATGGTCATATCACAGACGATCGCGAGGCGGTCTACGTCTGGGTTTAATGAACACAAACCATTCGACAAGGTTTCCGGCAACATAGGTACAACATGTCCCGGAAAGTAAATCGAAGTCGCACGAGTTTGCGCTTCAACATCCAATACATCATCAGGGCGAACGTAGTGCGATACGTCGGCAATGGCCACCATTAAGCGCCACTCTCCGTTATTTTTGCGTTCGCAATAAACCGCGTCATCAAAATCGCGCGCATCGGCGCCATCGATGGTCATGAAAGAAAGGTCGCGATAATCAGCGCGGCCTACCTTATCTTCTTCGGCTACTTCAGACCCACACGCCTCTGCATGATCAAATTCTTCGTCGGTCCAACCTTCTACAAGACCATGACGATGCAAGGCCACTGTAATTTCCATGCCTGGATCTTCAGGGTGACCCAGTACTTCACAAATTTTCACTAAGGTATTTTGACGGAAGGTTGGGTATTCCGTAATGTCGGTATTAACCAACTGACCCGCTTTCGCATCCATCATCTTGCGGTCATCTACATCGACTTTATGCGAGATCTTGCTGCTATCCGGCACGAGATAAAAGTCGTCACCCTTGCGTTTCAAGATACCAACGATTTGCGTGGTATTACGCTCAAGAACTTTAATCAGCTTATTAAACGAACGATTACCCGAGCCGGATGGTGACATAAGCACCTGCACAATATCGCCATCAAAAACATGGGAAAGTTCGCCCGCGGTTATAAATAGGTCTTTCTCGCTATCGCTATAGGTTACAAAGCCAAAGCCATCTTGATGAATGCTGATTGGCCCCGACACCATGAGACTTTCGTCCATCAGCGCATAGCCCTTATATTTATCAAACATAAGTTGGCCATCACGCTCCATCGCGCGCAGGCGACGTCTTAAGGCTTCTTTGTCTTGCTCACTGTATAAATCCAGTGCGTCAGCAATTTGCTCTCGAGTTAAGTTGTTTTTCTTTTTAGCCCAGAGTTTCATAATGAAATCGCGACTAGGAATGGGATTTTCGTACTGATTGGTAGAATTTAAAATAAAAAATTTCTCTTAAAAAATCGTATTACTTTATTATTTTTGTCTTTCACAAAAATTTTATCTTCATAATAACGATCTGCAGTAGCCTGTTTGAAGCTTAAGAGAGATCTCGATTATCAATAAGATAATTCTGAACTAAAAGGTAATACTTGGAATGATACTAACTAACACTGACAGGGGTTTTGAATGACAACTAGGAAGTGTACTTAGATAACATGCTATAAATTATAGGGCCTGTTCAAAAGCCAACCAGCGCACACTATCAGTAATGCGCATAGATAGCCAGTCCTGATTCGTTAAGCCAAAGGCGCAAGACCGGGAAAATACCAGGGCTCAGCATGCTCAGGTATTTCCCAGCGTAAGGGAGATTTGCTACTCGTTTCACTTAATAAGCCTTCTGCTTTTAACTGGCTTAAAAGCCTTCTCGCACTCCGTTCTGGCATTGCGCATAATTCCAACGCTTGGGCACGATCTATTTCTCCATACATAAATGCGGTATGTAATATAAGCCCTGCAGCTGGTTTTAATTCTTTATCCATTCCCTGAACGCGAAAATCATTCCTAGCCTGAATATAACCCGTAATGCGTTTGCGTAAATTAACCAGATCGAGTAATTCACTCATATACTCAACCTGATCTATTGCTGTAGTCAGCATATAATCACAAAAAGCCAGCAAGCCTTTTTCCGTCAACTGGCCTCTGCCATCAAAATCTCCTTGCCTCACCCTATCTGCTACTGCTAATGATTTCTTATATTGACCATTCTGATGCGCTAAACCTCGACTCAAGCACCATGCACCATAACTATCTAACCCCACCGCTTTTAACGCAGCATCTGTTAGTAAGCGCCCCACTCGTCCATTACCATCTAAAAATGGATGCAGCCAAGCAAATCGATGATGTGCTGCCATAATGGCAATCAACTTTCTATCACCATTAAAACGCTTAGGATTATAGGTAGAACAATAACTAGCCATTAGTTCATCAAGACTTTCAGAATCTGGAGGAATATGCAGGCCTACCGCAACTTGTTGAGTGCGCCATTCTCCTGGAACAACCCTCCCCACCACGTCACCCTGATCATTCTTAATATCCCATAAGTTCTCAGGAATATTTTCATAGAATTTTTGATGCAACTGTTGAATAAATTCAGGGCTAAACACTCGGTCTAAATCGGGAGCCTCTTCTTGTAACCATTTTTGCACAGCCATGTGCCCTAATGACTCCTCTTGCAAATCTCGCTTTGCGGGATCAGCGTTATAATCTCCTCGTTGAGCAGCTCTAATCTCATGAGGACGCGTTGCATTACCTTCGATCAGGTTTGAATAATAAGAGTTAATCACACGCATATACGATTCAAGAGAACGCAGAGTCGGTGCTGCCAGCTGACCAGATAATTTTGCAGATATTTGGCTTAAACGCATGGCATTATCGGGTGCAGAAGAAGTTTCAAGCCCTTTATCACTCGGGATAAAAGGCGTCATGTCTAATATGGAACCACTCATAATCACTACACCTGCCAAACAAAACCACAATATGGCCAGTTTACTGGCCGAAATATATCTTATAAATAAGCCTATATGCTAGGCTATTATATTTCAACACACAATCATAAAGATAATATTTGGCCGCATTGATGGCCGAATAAGAAATCAAAATAAGAGCCATTATCTAGCCATATTCATTCAGTAATATTTCCTATCCTCAGCTCTGCCATTCCCCCCACCAATCCGCTATAATTCCCGCCATTTAGCATTATTCCAAATTATCCAAAGAGCATTCCGAAGAAAGACTATGGAAAAGACATATCAGCCTCAGGCACTTGAACAAGAATGGTACAAAACGTGGGAAGAAAAAGGCTACTTTAAGCCTTACCAAGACGGATTAGATGGCGATGGTTATTCCATCATGATCCCACCACCGAATGTCACCGGTTCATTGCACATGGGTCATGCTTTTCAGCATACCATTCAGGATGCTCTTACCCGCTACAAGCGCATGCAAGGCAAGAAAGCCTTATGGCAAGTGGGTACTGACCACGCCGGCATCGCAACGCAAATGGTTGTTGAGCGTAAGCTTGCGCAAACTGGCCAGCCAGATCGTCATGAACTAGGCCGCGAAGAGTTCACCAAGAAAATCTGGGAATGGAAAGAAGAGTCTGGCGGCACCATTACTAGCCAGATGCGCCGCTTAGGTAACTCAGTAGACTGGGAAACCGAGCGTTTCACCATGGACCCAGGTTTCTACAAAGCCGTAGAAGAAGTTTTTGTTAAGCTTTACGAAGATGACCTAATCTACCGCGGCAAGCGCCTAGTAAACTGGGATCCAAAGCTACACACCGCGATCTCAGATCTAGAAGTAGAGAACAAAGACGTAAAAGGTAAGATGTGGCACCTACGGTACCCACTTGCCGATGGCCAGACCTATACCGATAGCGAAGGCAATGTTAAAGACTACATCGTTGTGGCAACCACTCGTCCAGAAACCATGTTGGGTGATACCTGCGTAGCCGTTAACCCAGAAGACAGCCGTTATCAGCACCTTGTGGGCAAAGACGTAATGCTGCCATTGGTTGGCCGTCGCATTCCAATTATCGCTGACGAATACGCCGATATGGAAAAAGGCACGGGTTGTGTAAAAATCACCCCGGCTCACGATTTTAACGATTACGAAGTTGGCAAGCGCAACGAACTGCCAATGATCAACGTATTAACCTTCAACGCTGATATTCGCGAACAAGGTGAAACCTTCAACTTCGATGGCACCGTCAACGAAGAGCTATCTGGCTTCATTCCAGAAAAATACCGTGGCCTAGAACGCTTCGCAGCCCGTAAAGAAATCGTTGCTGATTTTGAAGCCGCTGGCCTGTTAGTAGAAATCGTTGAAAACGACATGGTTGTGCCTTATGGCGACCGTGGTGGCGTAGTCATCGAGCCAATGCTAACCGACCAATGGTACGTCGACGCAAAAACCATGGCTAAGCCAGCGGTAGCTGCGGTAGAAAACGGCGACATCGAATTTGTTCCAAAGAGCTACGAGAACATGTACTTCTCGTGGATGAACAACATTCAAGACTGGTGTATTTCTCGTCAGCTTTGGTGGGGCCACCGCATTCCAGCGTGGTACGACGACCAAGGTAAGGTTTACGTTGCGCAAAACGAAGCCGCGGCTCGTGAAAAATACAAGCTAGATGATTCAGTAAACCTTCGCCAAGATAACGACGTACTCGATACCTGGTTCTCTTCTGCCCTTTGGACGTTCGCGACCTTAGGCTGGCCAAACCTAGACGATCCAGAAGTGGCTAAGCGTTTAGCCGACTTCCACCCGTCTGACGTATTGGTTACTGGTTTCGACATCATCTTCTTCTGGGTTGCCCGCATGATCATGATGACCATGCACTTCTGCAAAGACGGCGAAGGCAAACCACAAGTACCGTTTAAAACCGTTTACGTTACCGGCTTAATCCGTGACGAAACCGGCGCAAAAATGTCGAAGTCGAAAGGCAACGTGCTAGACCCAATCGACATGATCGATGGCATCGGCATCGACGAGCTATTAGAAAAACGTACCGGCAATATGATGCAGCCAAAACTGGCTGAGAAAATTGGCAAGCGTACTAAGAAAGAATTCCCAGAAGGCATTTCGGCTCACGGCACCGACGCATTGCGTTTCACCCTGACGGCATTGGCCTCCACTGGCCGTGACATCAGCTGGGACATGAAGCGCCTAGAAGGTTACCGTAACTTCTGTAATAAAATCTGGAACGCCTCACGTTATGTGATGCTGTCTGTTGCGGGCGAAGAAGCCGTAGAAGCCGCGGCAGAAAGCGGTGAAAAGATTGTTATTACCGACGCTATGAAAGCAGCATGTGGTGCAGGCGGCGAAGAAGCCGTTCTTTCATTAGCCGATCGCTGGATTATTTCTCGCCTACAGTTTGTAGAAGCCGAAGTAACTCGCCACCTAGACCAGTATCGTTTCGATCTAGCCGCACAAGCCTTGTATGAGTTCATCTGGAACGAATACTGTGGATGGTACTTAGAACTGTCTAAGCCAGTATTGTGGGACGAAAACTCTAGCATCGAGGCTAAGCGTGGAACGTTAGGCACCTTGGTCCGCGTACTAGAAGCGACCATGCGTTTGGCACACCCATTCATGCCGTTCATCACCGAAGAAATTTGGCAGCAAGTTAAAACCCTTGCTGGTAAAGAAGGTGAGACCATCATGCTAGCGCCGTATCCAGAAGCACAAGACGCTTTCCGTGATGCTGATGCAGAAGCCGACATCCAATGGCTACAAGACGTTATTACCGCCGTGCGTAATATTCGTGGTGAGAAGAACATTCCACCAAGCAAGCCATTAGACTTGTTATTCAAGAATGGCGGCGATGACGACTTCCGTCGCGCTGAAGAAAACCAAACTTTCTTGAAGAAGCTTGCCCAGTTAGAAAACCTAACTTGGTTAAACGAAGGCGACGAAGAGCCAATGTCAGTGACGCAGTTAGTCGGTGATATGGAAGTTCTGATCCCAATGGCTGGCTTTATCGATAAAGATAAAGAAGTTGAGCGTTTGACTAAGTCGGTAGAAAAACTGGATAAAGAAATCGAGCGTGTGAATAACAAGCT
>CAJVZR010000088.1 GCA_913019965.1 uncultured Oleispira sp. | reverse complement strand
GCCACGTTGTCGCGGGGTGGAGCAGTCTGGTAGCTCGTCGGGCTCATAACCCGAAGGTCGTTGGTTCGAATCCGGCCCCCGCAACCAAAATTCTAAAAAAAGGTCAGCAATTGCTGACCTTTTTTTTGCCTAAAATTTAGTGGTTTATTTCTAGCGGACAAAAAAAAGCCCTGCGAGACAGGGCTTTAGAATTACTTAATTAAGTTTAGTCTTGGTGAAACTGACCTTCGATCTTACCTTTCATTGGTGCATAGATCCCTTTGATATGATTCATGTCTGCTTCAATATCTCCGGTGGTCACAAATGTTCCTGCAATACCGCTAGCTTTGCGGTTAAAGTCTAAAAACCCCATTAAAATCGGGACGCCGGCGCCTTGAGCGATATGATAAAAACCTGTTTTCCAATAGGTTACTTTGCTACGAGTCCCTTCTGGAGGAACAATTAGAAATAACTGGTCATTACTTTGAATGGCATCGATGGATGCTTGAACCATGTTGGTCGATTTAGAACGATCGACTGGGATGCCTCCCATCCACATCATTAAGCCGCGATACGGAGATTTGAATATTTGTTCTTTACCCATCCAATAAACTTTGGCGTTAAGGGCGAATGCGGTCATTAGGGTAAAGGGCAAATCCCAGTTACTGGTATGAGGCGCTGCAATCATTACACACTTTTTAAGATCTCTAGGGATTTCCCCCTCAGTTTTCCAACCGAGTAACTTAAGAGTGATTATTGAACCCCAGCGTAATATGGTTTTTAAAATTGGGGTGTCAAACATGGTGCGATGCATGAAAATTGTACCTGTAATGGCGATATTCAATTGTTAGGATAGTGCTTTTATTTGAACTCTACCGACTTTTTTGAAAGCTTTTAGCGGCCATAGATTACATGAAATTGACCTTTTAAACGAGTACTATAGCGCTATATTGTTAGCAAAGTAGAGAGAGACCCATAAGATGGAACAGGCAAATGATGGAAAAAGAATGCCGACCCTGTTTATAACTGGGGCGGGGAGGCGACTTGGCCTTCATTTGGTTGAATTTTATCTTTCAATGGGCTGGCGAGTCATTGCCCACTTTAATTCGAAAAATGAGTTGTCGATTGAATCGCAAGCTGAATATGCTGCTAATGGTCAATATATTGGGATTGCGGCAGATCTTTCCGTAATGGATGAGGTAAAAGCGCTAATTGATGGGGTGGTAGAGTTCTTAAGAGTGAGCGATACAAGCCTGGATGCAGTTATTCATAATGCTTCCTGTTTTTGGCCAGATACCCAACAAGCTAGCTTTGATGAGCGTTGGCAGCAGCATACGATATTTCAGGCTGTTCATGTGACTGCTCCCCAAGCTATGTCGTTGGCATTAGTGGATTTTATTAAGCCTGCAGGCTGTATTATTGCCATTACTGATATCTATGCTGACTTTCCAAACTCGCGTTTTGCCAGTTATTGCAGTGCCAAGGCAGGGTTGCAAAATTTAGCCTTGAGCTGGGCGCAGCTTTTTGCGCCACATGTTCGCGTTAATGTTATTCAGCCAGGTCCTGTAAAGTTTTTACCGGAACATGATGAGCAGTATCGAGATAAGGTATTATCACAGAGTTTATTAGGTAGAGAACTAGGCTATGAGGCGATTCAGCAGGGGATAGATTATCTGATCAATGCAACGGCCTTAACCGGATCGATTCTTAAGGTGGATGGTGGCCGCAGTAGTGTGAACTTTTACGAACGGTAAATAATTATTCTTCGCTGAAATACAATCTATACCACCCAGTTTGACATGATTTCTTGGTTGTAACTTTCTACTACTGGGCAATCTAGCAGCTCTGCTAAACTTTGGCGTTGATGTAAAATATCAATGTCGATTGGGCGATCATTGAATTTCCTTTCAGGGCACTTCTTCTCTCTTCCTAGCTGTAATTCTATCGACTCAAATAAAGACTTTAGAGGCTGGCTAGTTAGGTTGGAGTAAATGATGAGCAATTGATTGTGAAAAGGGTAGTGGAATGTTTTTCCACATGGAGGGTTTATTAATACTGGAGATCTATTGATGACTTGAACATGTTCAGCAATCGCTTGTTGAGCTAATTTAATGTTCAGTTCAGGTTCTATGTTACTTCCCAAGCCAATTAAATAATAATGCATTATGTATGTTTGGTTTTTTTGCTAAAGGTGGATGCCTTTATAGCAGAATTTTAACTATTAATGCATAAATTGAGAGACTGGCTATAATACAGGGATTAAAAAATAGCAAATTCCCCTCTAAGATTCTTTGTAAAAGGTTACTTGTTATGAACAAGAGAGCATCCTTTATTCGTTTAGTAGTACTGGTCTCCTTAGCTGTCGTTCAGCAGGCTTATGCTAACCCTGAGACAATCAGTGAACCTGATAATGTAATATCTGAGAGTGAAGAGTTGAAAACGGAAGTTATGACGCTGGATGTTATTTCTAATGAAGAGTTTCCAGAAGCGATGCATCAATATCCCGGGTTAATAGAGAAGATTCAAACTGAGCGCTTGGCAGCCAATAATCCATATGTCTTATTGCCTCACCGCCCTAATTACTTCATGCCGTTTAGCTACCAAACAAAAGTAAATCAGCAGGAGCAAGAAGATTTTTATAGTCCACTCGATTCAGAGGAAGATTCAGGTTATGAAAATGCCGAATTTGAGCATTATGAATTCGTATTTCAATTAAGTGTTAAGTATATCGTTGCTGAAAATATACTGGGTAAATTTAGTTCATTGGCGGTGGCCTATACGAATAAGTCTTTTTGGCAAGCCTATAATAAGAGTGTTTCAGCTGTCTTCCGTGAGACCAATCATGAGCCTGAAGTGATCTTAGGGTTTAAGCCTGATTGGGACTGGACTGACCATATGACATTAGCATTTAATCACCAATCAAATGGCCAGGTCGGAAATTTATCAAGAAGCTGGAATCGTATAATATTGTCTTCAGCTAAGGTATGGCCCAATCGAATATTAAACGTTAGAGCCTGGTATCGTTTACCCGAAACGTCCAAGGCAGACCCAAGAGATCCAAGTGATAATGATAATCCAGATATTGATGATTTCTTAGGTTATGGAGATATTTTCTTCTTAAGAAAATTTGGTGAACATAGTGTCGCTGCAACGATCCGTAATAACTTGAATTTCAGTGAAAATAAAGGGGCGATTGAATTGGATTGGACATTTCCTTTACCTGGAAACTTAAAGGGATTTATTCAGTACTTTAACGGTTATGGTGAAAGCCTCATTGATTACAATCAGTACCAAGAGCGAATCGGTGTCGGGATTAAAATTGCAGATTGGTTGTAATAACAGTTGTGAAACTAAAAGTTTAGGAGAAGAAAGTGCTGACGTTAGGGTTAATTATTAATCCACTGGCAGGTATTGGTGGTAGTGTCGGTTTAAAGGGCAGTGATGGGCCTGAAGTTGTGCAAGAAGCCTTTTCTAGGGGGGCGCAATGTAAGTCAGCTGAACGGACTCGTCTTGCTTTGCAAGTATTGCTACCCATACAAGGACAGGTAAAAATTATTACTTGCCCAGGAAATATGGGGGAAGAATTGGTTGATGATTTAGGCTTCAATTACGAGCTATTAACCGATATTCCGCAAGAAAACACCACTGCACACGATACTCAGATGGCTGCTAAGCAACTGATGGATCAAAAAGTCGATATCATCTTATTTGCCGGAGGAGATGGTACTGCGCGGGATATCTGTGCAGTGATCGGTGAGTCGATCCCGGTATTAGGCATTCCGGCAGGGGTGAAAATTCACTCTGCTGTCTATGCGGTAACCCCTAAAGCAGCAGGTGAAGTGATTGCGCAGCTTGCGGGGGGGCAATTAATTGATGTGAAAGCTCATGATGTTCGTGATATTGATGAAGAAGCTTTTAGAAATAATATTGTGCGTGCCAAGCTGTATGGTGAGATGCGGGTGCCTCAGGCAGGTCAATTTGTACAAAGCGTTAAGCAGGGTGGGGTTGAAGTAGAAGAGTTAGTTCTGCAAGATATCGCTGCTGATATTGTGCAAAGTATGGAAGATGATGTGCTGTATTTAATCGGTTCTGGAAAAACGACGTTAGCGATTATGGATGAATTGCATCTGCCGAATACTTTATTGGGAATTGATGCTGTCATGAACCAGCAGTTGATTCAAGAAGATGTGAGTGAACAGGATATTCTTCGTTATCTAGAGCAATATCCGTGTAAAGCGGTGATCAGTATTATTGGTGGCCAAGGGCATATTATTGGCCGCGGCAATCAGCAATTAAGTGCTCGGGTATTGAAAAAACTCGGCAAAGAAAACCTTCAGGTTATTTCTACTAAAGCCAAAATCACGGCGTTAGCAGGGCGTCCGTTAATTGTTGATTCTGGTAATAATGAACTGGATGAGCTTTTCTCTGGCACGATAGAAGTGACTACTGGCTTTCAAGACCAAATTATTTATCCGGTTGGTCTATAATTTAGCAAGTTATTCATAATAAGTTATTCATTATATAGAGGGGTGAGTGTGCAAATACAACTGCGGCCCTTCTATTTAATGGTACCTACTCTAATGCTATTAACTTCAATACTGCTAGCCATCATGTTATTCATGCCTGCTAGCAGGGCAAGTTCACATGATCAAACTTCGGCTCTTTTAGGAGTTTGTGGTGATCGTCAGTTCAAATCTTTCTTAGATATTCGTGATATCCGCTTACCGAGCTCCAGAGTTGGACAGTGGGCCGCTATTGAGGGTATCGTAACCCAAGTCTCTCAAGGGCAGGGGGAGCAAGAAGGCTATCGTGGTTTTTGGTTACAGCAACCTCACCAAAAGGCCTATTCAGGAATCTTTGTTTATCATGCCAAAACAAAGGTGAAGCGCGGGCAGCGTATACGGATATTTGCCCAAGTCGCTAATTATCACGGATTAACTGAACTGAAAAAAGTGAGGGCTATTAAAGTCTGTGCTGATCGGCAGCAATTGCCGAAATCACAACGAATTAGCTTACCGGTGAATTCTTTAACTGAACTGGCTGCCCTAGAAGGTATGCGTGTTCTTCTGGCGCAACCTTTGATAGTCAGTGACTTATACGGAGCTGGTTATGGTTTAGGTAATTATGGGCAATTTGCTTTATCGTCACAGCTACATTATCAACCTACTGAGCTCATTTCGGCTGATCGAATTCGAAAAGGCTTAGCCCCCTTGCACGTTAAAGCTAGGGATTACTTATTGATTGATGATGGTCAATCAAAACCCTATCCCTCCTATATCCCTTTTCCAAATGCAAAGGGGTTCTCGGTTAACAATCCATTAAGAATTGGCGATACATTGAATGAAGTATCCGGGGTTTTACACCGTTATGATGAGCATTATGTGTTAATTCCTAATGCTAAGGATGGCGCGGTTGAAATTAAAAGCCAAGCTAGAGTGGAAGCGCCTTATGTTGAAGAAACGGCTAATATAATCGTTGCGAGTATGAATTTAAGGAATTTTTTTAATGGTTCGCCATTGAATATTGCTCAGCCTAATAGGGGCTTTCCTGCTAAAAGGGGTGCGAAAAGTTATCAGGGGTTTTTAGCGCAAAAAGCAAAGTTAGTGGCAGCATTAACCATCATCGATGCGGACGTTATTGCTCTCATGGAATTAGAAAATGATGGTTATGGAAAATATTCAGCCATTGCCGATCTAACGCGAGCTTTAAATAAAACGCAAGAGATTGAGCGGCATTATCAATATGTCATTCCGAATCGGCCGCAGCTGGGGGCGGATGAAATTAGTGTCGGCCTGTTATATCGGGCAGACAAAATTAAAGTATTGGGCAGTGCGAAAATTCTTGATTCCAATAACTCTAAGCATGTATCACGGTTATTTGATGATTCATATCATCGCCCCAGCTTAATGCAAACATTCTCGCTGAATAATAAAGCCTTCACTCTTGTTGTGAATCATTTTAAATCGAAGGGGCGGCCTTGTGGGAATTCAGAAATTGATGATTTACAAGGGTCATGTAATCGAGAACGAAAGCAGGCTGCTTTAGCTTTAATTGAATTTATTAATCAGCAGGTGCCAAGGGAGCGACCTCTATTGATCGTTGGTGACTTAAATAGTTATAGCCAAGAAGAGCCTTTATTAGCCTTATATGATGCGGGATTCAGTAACTTAAATAATTCATCATTATTGGATAGAACGAAGGCAAGGTCGTTTTCGTACAGTTATCAGGGTTATTTAGGTAATCTCGATCATGCACTTGTAAATGCCACGATGCTCGAAAAAGTCCGCAGTTTTGATAGCTGGCATATCAATTCAATAGAAGATGTATTATTAGATTATCAGACTGAAGAGAATGGTCAGGTATATCCTTCGATAGATCATTATTCAGCTCCCGATGCCTATCGTTCATCGGATCATGATCCTTTAGTGATAGGCATCGAGTTTTGATGAGTAAAAGTTTAGCAAGGCTCGCTAAAAAAAGTCTCCATAGAGTTTTGATAGCATTGAGTGAGTACTTGCTCAACCTCTAGACCTTTTACTTCCGCAATTTTTTCTGCAATAAAAGGTAAGTAGCAAGGAGCATTTTCTTTACCTCGATAAGGGGCGGGGGTTAAAAAGGGCGCGTCAGTTTCTAATAATAGTTTTTCAATGGGCGTATCTGCGACGACTTCGCGTACATTATCGGCCTTATTGAAGGTAACGATACCATTGATACCAAGGTTGAATCCTTGGCCAACGCAATAACGCGCCAGCTCAATGCCGGAAGTAAAGCTGTGTATAACCCCCTTGTTTGCCATCAAAGGAGCGAAGTTGCTTAAAATTGCTTGCGTATCTTCATCGGCTTCGCGGGTATGGATTACCACAGGTAATTGAAAGTCGACAGCAATTTGTAATTGGCGCTCAAATACATCTCGTTGAATTTTTCGATCGGCATTATCGTAGAAATAATCCAACCCAATTTCACCGACCGCACGTAATTTATGGCTGCGATTTTCAGGGGAAAGATGTTGACGGATAAAGGCTTCAACATCATCGTTATAAAGCTCAGCATCGTGAGGATGGATGCCTAAGGTACCATACACATCACCATGTGCTTCAGTTAACGTGATGACTTTCTCAAGGTTGTCTGGTGAAACTGCGATGGTCATAAAGCGTTCGATACCCGCTAAGCGAGCTTTTTGTAGGATCTCTTCTACGCTGCCTTCTTTCAAATAATCTAGATGAAAGTGAGTTTCGATAATAGGAAGGTTGTAATTGGGGATGTCGCGCTTATTTTTGGCCATGCGGGTGTTTTGCTACAAGAGCAGTCTCAGAGTATCTAAAACATCGATTATAGCAAAACCGGAAGTATTAGAGCAGTGTCAATTAATCATGATCAACTATTTCAATGTCACAGAATTAAGTACACTGCTTTAATGTAGTGCTATTTAAGGGGTGATGATATTAAAGTCACCCATTGGACGGTCAAATAAGCTCAAGAAGGCCAGTAGATCCAGTTTGCTACCGTCAATACTCAGGTCATCAGAGAAGAGGGTTTTCTTCAAGCCGGCACGGCCAATCAGCATATCAATGAACAGTTCGTGTTTAACATTGAGAGTCGCATTAATCGCTTGTTTCGAACCTGTATTATCAAGTTGGCTATTATTCCAAGATTTAGTTGATTGATGGTACAGCACGGAATTTTCTATATTTAGAACATAACTTAAGTCTTTGTCGTTGAAGTTAATTTTAATAGCATAGTTTTCCCCTTCTGCTTTCGGGCCGTTTAAGCGTACAGATAGAGTATCAAAGAAACGCTCTACTGGTGTCTCTAATAAAACATCCCGCATCAAAGCGATATCGATGCCTTTTTCTGGTCCGCCATGGCGTAGCTCATAAGCGGCAGTTAAATACACATCACGCCAAGGCGCAGATTCAGATTGATAACCCAGTTGATCGTATGTTCTCGCTAATAAGGCTTTGGCGGCTGTATGATCAGGGTCAAAAAATACCGCTTTATTAAGTAGTTCTGCGACCCAGCGATAGGCACCAGTATCATCATTGGCGTTATTAAAGGCCAGTTGCGCTTGCTCAACGACGCGCTCAATTCCACCCATCATTTCAATATAGCGAATGGCACTTTCTTCATCAGGTAATGGATCTAGATTAGCGGGGTTTGCGTCATACCAACCTAGGTAACCCTGATAAACTGCTTTAGCATTGTGTTTCAATGTGCCGTAGTAGCCACGATTAGGAAAAGACGTACGGAGCGATTCGGGCATGGTAATTTGCTCGGCAACTTCACTTGGGGTAGCGCCACCATTCATTAGACGTACGCTTTGATCGTGAATGTATTTGTAGCTATCACGTTGTAATTTCAAGAAGTTTTGAATGTTATCTTGCCCCCACATTGGCCAGTGGTGGCTACCAAAATAGGTATCGGCATTAGCGAATTGGGTGCGGGCTTGATCGATATAGCTACTCCACTTTAATGCGTCACGAACTTTGGCTCCGCGTAAGGTATACAAGTTGTGCATATTGCGGGAAACCACTTCTGCTCCACAAAATGCCTTATGATCAGGTAGGTAGAAGGTGAACTCTGCGGGTGCTTCTGAACCTGGGGTAAATTGGAATTCGATATTGATGCCATCGACTTTGAGGGTATTGGTATCGTGATTCACAATTTCATTGGGTTCTAGAATACCAAAGCTACCAAAAGCAGGGCCCTTACCTAAGCCAGAGCCTATATGGCCACGCTCAGTACGAGCTAATCGCTTACCATACATGAACATAGAGCGGCGACTCATGGCGGTGCCTGCAATAATGTTCTCACTGGTTGCTTCTTCCATAAAACCTTCTGGTGCTATGATTCGAATACCTTGCTGCTTAACTTCTTCCGCTGAGACTAAACCTAATGCACCGCCAAAATGGTCGATATGACTGTGGGTAAAAAGAATGGCGCTTATCGGTTTTTGACCTAGGTGCTTTTGGGCAAAATCAAATGCCATTTTTGCAGTTTCTTTCGACGTTAATGGATCAACGACGATCCAGCCTTTCTCACCTTCGATTAAAGTCATATTGGCGAGATCAAACCCTCGAAGCTGATAGATGCCGTCGTTCACTTTGAATAAGCCATGAATATTGTTCAAACTTGCCTGGCGCCATAAGCTAGGGTTCACACTAGCAGGGGCTTCGCCATCGATGCCGTTATATTCAATAAATTTATAGGCATCCATATCCCAAACGTTGTCACCGGCTGCATTTGGGGTGACTAATGAGTCTAAAGAGGCAATTAAGCCACGCTTAGCATCGATAAAATCCTGTTGATTGGTAAAAGGAAGCTGTTTGATGACTTCTTGGTTAGCCTGCATTGTCGCCATCGTCGGCGCAGTATGGCCTTGATTGTCTGAGCTTTGTAATACGAGAGTATCGTCAGTAGTCTTACTGCATGCAGTGATCTGCGACAGTGTTAATAATGATACGAGTGCGATCGGTAATGATTTCATTAAATATGCCCATCGGTTTTTATTATGAGGCTTTAGTGTACCGAAAGGCTTGGAAATAACTTGTTCGAATCGGACACTCTTTAGTCTGAACTGGCCACCGTCGTATCTTCACTAGGTTTATAGAAGTAATAGCGACCACGGCCATGCTCTTTTGCCTGATACATGGCCATGTCGGCATGCTTATTTAGATCGGAGGCTTCCATTCCATGCTCTGGGTAAATCGCGATGCCTATGCTGGCTCCTATTTGCAGAGTATAACCATCAATAATGATGTCTTTACTTAATTGCTCGATAATTTTTTCGGCAATAAGTCCGACGGCTATTTTGTCATAGTGACTATCTAGGCCGGGTAAAATGACGGTAAATTCATCTCCTCCTAAGCGTGCGACAGTATCGGATCTACGTACACTTTGAGTCAGTATTTTAGCGACTTCAATCAGTAGTTTGTCACCGACTTCATGGCCATAGTTATCATTAACGAATTTAAATTTATCCAGGTCTAAAAAGAAAATTGAAAAGCTGGAGTTATTTCTTTGCGCGAAACCAATGGTTTGATTTAAGCGATCGTTATACAGCATGCGATTGGGTAGTTGCGTCAATTGATCGAAATAAGCAAGTTGTTCTAATTTTTCTTCAGCGGCTAATTGTTCACTAATGTCATGAGCGATGCCTAAAAAGCCATAAATATGGCCATGAGTATCATATAAAGCCGTTACTGATAAACGTACTGGAATTTCGTGGCCATCTTTATGAATGTAGGTCCAATTATTTTCATCAATTTTACCAAGTCTTGCTTTAGCGACGAATGTTTCAAAACCCGGTTCAATGTCAACGCCAAGCTCCTTCGAAAGTATTTTTGTACGCTCAATAACTTCGGGTATATGGTGAAAAACTGCCGGGGATTGTTTATCTATTAATTCAAACTTATCGTAACCGAGTAATTTCTCAGCAGATGAATTAAAGGTTGTTATCACGCCTTTAGTATTTGTTGAAATGATACTGTAATTTGCACTTTGAATAATGGCATCATTAACTTGCTGGTTGAAAATCAGTGCTTTTTCATCCTTGGTGAATTCTTTGACCAAATTATTAATCAGGTAAGATATGTGGTTTAGCTCATCGTTACCCCCAAGGTTAATTTTTGCTTCACGATCACCTTTTGTCCATAAATCAAGGGTCGTTTTTATTTTAATGACTCGACGAGTGACTCTAAAATGAAGGATTAATAGTAATGTAATTGCAGCAAGACTGCTTCCTAATGCGATGTAAATCGATTGCTTGACAAGCCATTCTCTAGCTTGATGGTGACGATAGTTTAAATCAAGTTGGTAATAAAGAAAGCCACATGAAAAGCTGCGTAGTCCTTTGGATAAATCTCGTACGCACAGATCTATATATCCTTCGAGAAGTTTTCGGTCATCGGAGAATTGCGTATGACTACGTGTCGAAGATATCGTCTTTTTCACAAACTCTGAATTAATGCCTATATGGCTTATTTGCCAAGGGTTAAGTAGATCTTTTTGATTGCTAGAAGCAACGACTACACCTTTAGGGTCAGCAATTAATATGCCCTTATTATCGAGTTCGGATGCCTTAAAAGATTGTAATGATTTAATACCTCTATAGTCACCTTTGGCTAATAATGGCTCTATGAGTGATTGCAGTTTGCTTAACTCAATGTTCATATAACGTAAGCTTTCTTGTTCAATATCTTCCGTTAAGTCTATACGTATTACTGCATACCCAATAATTGTAATTATTAGGGTGAAAAATAGTAATAGTGACGGAATTAAAACTCTCAGTGACATAAATTTAACTACGGCAAAAATTGATCATTTAATAATATTTTTGGTTTAACTTCAGGATTAATTAGACCACTAATCTTCATTTGCTCTGATAAACGGGAAAATGTTGTAGCCAAGGAATCTGGAGTATTTGATAATAATTTCTTGTTTTTTTTGAGGCTAGGTAAGCTTAATCCATAATAGCTTTCTTTCGCTTCTCTAGGTGTTATTTTCATCCTAGAGGCAATGAAAGTGTAGGAGTCGACGGGTTCATCTTTTATTTGCTTTAGCGCTGCAAACCAACCTTTAGTGATGTCTAGTAATTGATCTCTATGGCTTTGAATAACATCGTCGTGAACTACAAGTACATCAACAACTTCGCCAGGAATCTCAAGCGAGCTGAAAATTTGTTTGGCTCCTATGTTCAGTAGTTGAGTACGAACGGGCTCATAGGTAACAATGGCATCAGCTAGTTCTTTTTGATATGCATCTTTATGACTGCTATTTTCAACGTTCACTAAAGCTATTTGATGAATGCCTATGTCGTGGACCTGTAAAGCGCGACTAAGGACATATGCGCCAACTGCAGTACTTTCTACTGCTACTTTAGCCCCGATTAACCCTTGCATATTTTTAATCTCAGGCCTTGCCATAATGACATCAGCTCCCTCAGATATATCTAGCACGAGTATTATTTGTACGGGTATATTTGCTTCTTCTAATAAAACTACTTCATCTAGTGTGAGCGCAGCAGCTTCCAGTATTCGATTTTTAAATGCCCTTAAGACATCACTAGTTGAAGGGTAGTGAATCATACGAATATCTTCTTTAAATTCTTTAAGCTCTTTGGCTAGGTACAGGGGCTCATAACCTGGCCAAAGTGTTGTGCCGACTCTTAGTGTTTCCGCCTGTGCTATGTTGCCGATGCAGGTAATAATAAATAGACTGACAATCTTAGCTGTTGAGCGCAGAGTCCATTGTATTTGCATGCTTATCCCTATGAAATTCAAGTACATATCTCTTTGAGCTTAGATCAATAATTCGGGAGTGCATCAAAATTTAGGCATAAAAAAACCCAGCTATTAAAATAGCTAGGTTTTTTTGTATATAACATAATCTAATGTTTAGATTGTGTTATTTATGCACCGACTAAAGACTGTCCACAAACACGAACAACGTTACCAGTAACACCGCTGGACGCTGGGTTTGCGAAGAAAGCGATCGTTTCAGCAACATCTACTGGCTTACCGCCTTGAGATAAAGAGTTCAAACGACGGCCAACCTCACGGGTCATGAAAGGAATTGCATCTGTCATAGCAGTTTCAATGAAACCTGGCGCCACGGCGTTGATGGTGATGTTCTTGTCAGCTAACTCATCAGCCATGTACTGAACATAACCAATAACACCGGCTTTAGAAGCGGCGTAGTTCGTCTGACCCATTTGACCGGCAATACCGTTCATAGAAGAAACGCAGATGATGCTACCACCGGTATTCATAGTGCCCGTCTTGAATAACTCGTTATTGATATGCTCTTCTGCAGACAAGTTGATGGCGATGGTCATGTTCCACCAGTGCTCAGGCATATTAGCCAACGTTTTATCACGAGTGATGCCCGCATTATGAACAACGATGTCGGCACCGCCCATTTCTTTAAGCTTGGCAGCAATTTGAGCAGGGGCTTCTTTAGAAGAAATATCACCTAGCAGTGATTCGCCACCGATTTCTGCCATGACTCTATTAAGGTCAGCTTCAGCGGGTGGAATGTCTAGACCAAGAACCGTAGCGCCGTCACGTGAAAGCGTACGAGCGATAGATTCACCAATACCACGAGATGCACCCGTCACTAGAGCTACTTTGCCTGCTAAAGGCTTGTGCCAATCTGGATATTGAACGGCATCGCCTTTACGTACATTGATCACCTGGCCTGCAACGTAGGCAGACTTGGCCGATACTAGGAAGCGAATGGTAGAATCCATTTGCTTCTCAGCGCCTTCTTCAATGTAAGCTACTTGAGAGGTCGAGCTCTTTTTACCAATTTCTTTGGCCACTGAGCGAGTGAAGCCTTCTAAAGCACGCATCGCAGCGGCTTTTTCGCCGTTTTTCGCTTTCATGTGCGGGCGGCCAATGACAATAACGCGAGCGTTAGAGGTCAGGCTGCGCATAATTGGGTTAAAGAAGGTATAAAGCTGAGATAAGCCTTCACCATCTTCAATGCTGGATGCGTCAAAGATCACAGCGTTGAATTTTTCTTTCATGCCCTTAGCACATTCAACCTGAGTCACTTTAACCTTGTGATCAGTACCGGCTTTAACGATCTCGCTCGCCGTTGATGCGGCAGATGGGAAAAAGATGTTCGCATCCGACTCACCTAGGTTACGCACTAGGTCAGAAATTAATTCACCATTTTGCGCTGTACCAATCAGTACGTTACCTTCTAAGAAGGTCGCTTGGCTTGCGCTGTAGCGGTTTAGTTCGATTGGAGTTGGTAGGCCAACCGTGCTTAATACTTTGCGGCCCATGCCAGAATTCAACATGCTTTCGTAAAAATTGCCCATGATATCGCTTCCACTTTTAATCTATCTATTAGCTTAATGTTTAAATATAAGCCGTATTGGGTTTGTGAATACTCACTAATCTGTGAGATTGGTAGTCATTTAACCGTATCGAGCAAAAAACGCCGGATACATTGCTACCAAGGTAGTTGGATTAGAGCAGCTATCCTACAACAATTAATTGACCGCTAGAATGCTAATTGCGTCACTTCAGCCAATGCGAGAACCTGTCTAACAGGTAGACTCAGGCTCTATAGTTTTATCAGTGGTGATGAGGCCTGTACATCTAGGCCCAAACCCAGTTTTGTAGTTGCTAATTTTATTCGCTAAATAGTCGCTAGATAAAATAGCCAATAATTGGCCTTAATATTAAGATTCGCTAGCTTCAATTAATGAGCTAGCTTGTATAAATAGGAATTAAACATGACTCAGCAAATTCGTCGAGTAGCCATCATTGGTGGTAACCGCATCCCTTTCGCCCGTTCAAATAGCACCTATTCTTACGCGTCTAACCAAGACATGTTAACTGCTGCATTGAATGGCCTAGTTAATCGTTATGATCTTCAAGGTAAGAAAATCGGTGAAGTGGTTGCAGGTTCTGTCATCAAGCACAGTCGTGATTTCAACCTGGCCCGTGAATGTGTATTGAGCACGTCATTGGATTCAATGTCTCCTGCGACAGATATTCAACAAGCGTGTGCAACAGGCTTACAGGCTTGTATGCAAGTGGCTAACAAAATCGCATTGGGTCATATCGAATGTGGTATTGCCGGTGGTTCTGATACCACATCAGATGCACCGATTGGTGTTTCTGAAGGTCTGCGTAAAATTTTATTAGACGTGAACCGTGCTAAAACTACGGGTCAGCGTTTAAAACTACTTTCTAAAATCCGTCCTAAGCACCTAGCACCTTTGATTCCTCGTAACGGTGAGCCACGTACGAACATGTCAATGGGTGAGCATACTGAGATCACTGTTAAAGAGTGGGGTGTTACTCGTGAAGAGCAAGATGAAATTGGTTTCAATAGCCATAAGAATCTTTTAGCCGCTTACGATCGTGGTTTCTTTGATGACTTGGTAACGCCTTTCCAAGGTTTAGAAAAAGATAATCTAGCGCGCGAACCTAACCTAGAAAAAATGGCTACTTTAAAGCCAGCTTTTGATAAAAAATCAGGTAAAGGCACGCTAACTGCGGCTAACTCTTCAGCACTAACGGATGGCGCTTCTTGTGTTCTATTAGCATCAGAAGAATGGGCGAAAGAAAATAACTTGCCTGTACGTGCTTATCTTTCATTCTACGAAACATCGGCTGTTAACTTCGTCGGTAAAGATGCAGAAGGTCTATTAATGGCGCCAGCATATGCCGTATCTAATATGTTGGATCGTGCTGGCTTAACTTTGCAAGATTTTGATTTTTACGAGATTCATGAAGCGTTTGCCGGTGTTGTTGGTTCAACGTTAAAAGCGTGGGAAGACGAGAAGTTCTGTAAAGAGAAACTAGGTCGTGATGGCGCTATGGGATCAATCGATCGCAGCAAGCTAAACGTTAACGGTTCTTCTATTGCAACGGGTCACCCATTTGCAGCAACCGGTGGGCGTATCGTTTCATCTTTGGCTAAAATGCTAGAAGAGAAGGGAGAAGGTCGTGGCCTTATCTCTATCTG